>NZ_JBFNXQ010000051.1:0-36037 GCF_041018925.1 Geodermatophilus maliterrae | reverse complement strand
CAGGCCGCGGCGGCCGCTGTGAACGAGGGCTGCGGGACGTCGGCGCGCGGGAAGGCCGGGCGCAGCGCCAGCGGCGGCTTGAACGGCCGCCAGGTGCCCTCGGGCTGAGCCAGCCGGTCGGCCACCGCGTAGATGACCGCCGGGTTGTGGCCCATCCCCAGGTGGCTGGCGTAGACGGCGATGTTCTCCGTCTGCGGCGAGAGCCGGTCCAGGCAGGCCTGCCAGGCGACGATGCCGTCGTGGTGGGAGTAGATCGAGGTGGCCGGGACCTGCAGCGGCGTGGACTCGCTCTGCAGCGGCAGCGTGCGCTTCTCCACGTGCAGGTGCGAGTACCGCTCGAAGGCCTTGTTGGCCCGCGTCTGGGTGTCGCGCTGCAGGGCGAAGGGGCTGCCGAGGGTGATCACCTGGCGCACCGAGTCCGGCGTCTTGCGGGCCAGGTCGCGGGCGAAGATCCCGCCCAGGCTCCAGCCGACCAGACTGATCGGCCGGCCGTAGCGGTCGCTGAGGTCGTCGATCCGCCTGCTCATGCCCTCCACGCACTCGGCGGTCGGGCCGATGTTGCGGCCCAGGCGCCAGCCGTGCACGCGGTAGCCCAGCCGGCGCAGGGTCCGGCGCAGCACGCGGGTGGACACGTCGTCGGCGAGGAGGCCGGGGAGGACGAGCACGGGGTGGCCGTCGCCGACGGGCAGCCGGGCCAGCAACGGTCTGGCCGCCAGGTAGAGCCCGTAGTCGGCCATCGCCCGGTTCATCTCGGTGAGGTACAGCGGCAGGCTCGGCCCGTCGGTGTCCTGGTGCGCCACGTGGTCCTCCTCGCCGGCGGCCGGCCCGCCATCGCTACTCGCGGGTACCACCGTGGCGCCCCGCCCACACCTGTCCGAGTCGGCGCGCGGGAGCCCTGATACACGGAACGTGGTCCGCGCCACAGCCGCCGCACCGGTCCCACCGGGCGACCCGCGGGAGGGCGTGGAACCGTACGGAGGGCGCCGGACCGGCGCCGCCCGCACGGCAGGAGGAGCACGGGGTGGACGACGCGCAGGCGCCCGGGACGAGCACGACGGTGGACCTCGGCGGTCCGGTGCACGTCGTCGACTACGGCGGCGCGGAGGACGGCCCGGCCGTCGTCCTGGTGCACGGCCTGGGCGGCTCGCACGGCAACTGGGACCTGCTCGCGCCGCTGCTGACGCCGTCGGCCCGGGTGTGGGGCCTCGACCTGCCCGGCTTCGGCCGCAGCGAGCCCGGGCAGCGGCGCACCACCGTGCAGGCCAACGTCGGCGTGCTGCAGGACTTCCTGCGCGAGGTCGTCGGGGAGCCGGCCGTGCTGGTGGGCAACTCGATGGGCGGGATGCTCTCGCTGTTCACCGCCGCGGCCACCCCCGACCTGGTCTCCGGGCTGGTGCTGCTCGACCCCGCGCTGCCGGGTGGGCGCCGCCGCCTCGACCGGATGGTCGCGCTGACCTTCGCGCTCTACGCCGTCCCGGGGCTGGGGGAGCGGGTGCTGCTGCTGCGGCGCTCGCGGCAGACGCCGCTGACGCGGGTGCGCGAGATGCTCCGGCTGGTCGGCGTCGACCCCGACGAGCTGCCGGCTCCCGTGGTGGACCGGGCGGTGGCGCTGCTCGAGCAGCGCGAGGACGTCGCCGGCATGGACCGGGCGTTCCTGTCGGCGGCCCGCTCGCTGCTGCGCATCCTGCTCGACCCGCGCCGCTACCGGTCGGCGATGGCGCGGGTCACCAGCCCGGTCCTGCTCGTGCACGGCGACCGCGACCGGCTGGTGCCCGTGGGCGCCGCCCGCGAGGTGGCCCGCCAGCACCCGGAGTGGCGCTACGAGGAGCTCCCCGGCGTCGGGCACGTCCCGCAGCTGCAGGTGCCCGACCGGCTGGCCCGCCTCCTCCTCGAGTGGCTGGACCACGCCGTCGTCACCGGCTCGCGCGCCTGACCCACCTGGCCGCCTCCCGCGCGCGGGAGGCGGCCAGGCCGGGCCGTCAGCGGCTGCGCAGCTCGGTCTTGAGCACCTTCCCGCTCGGCCCCTTGGGCAGCTCGTCGACGACGAACACCTCGCGCGGGTACTTGTAGGCCGCCAGCCGCTCCTTGCAGAAGCCGATGACCTCGCCGGGCTCGGCCGAGCTCCCCGGGCGCAGGCTGACGTAGGCCACGACCTCCTCGCCGAGCCGCTCGTCCGGCTTGCCGATGACGGCGGCCTCGCGCACCGCCGGGTGGGCGTGCAGGACCTCCTCGATCTCGCGCGGGTAGACGTTGAACCCGCCGCGGATGACCAGGTCCTTCTTGCGGTCGACGATGTAGAAGAAGCCGTCCTCGTCGCGGTGGCCGAGGTCGCCGGTGTGGAACCAGCCGCCCCGCATCGCCTCGGCGGTGGCCTCGGGCCGGCCGAGGTAGCCCTTCATGATGTTGTGCCCGCGCAGCACGATCTCCCCGACGTGCTCCGGCCCCGGGGGCAGCTCGCGGTCCTCGGGGTCGACGACGCGCACCTCGCAGCCCCACAGCCGCTTGCCGATCGACATGACCCGCCGGTCCTCGGCGCTGCGGTTGAAGGTGGCCAGCGCGCAGGTCTCCGACAGCCCGTAGCCCTCGAGGACCACCGCGCCGCCGAACGCGGCCTCGAAGCCACGGAGCACCTCGCCGGGGATCGAGGCGCCGCCGGAGACGCAGACGCGCAGCGAGGAGACGTCGCGGCCGGTGAGGTCGGCGTGCATCAGCGCGACGAACATGGTCGGCACCCCGCAGAACACCGTGACCTGGTGCTCCTCCAGCGCGTCGAGCACGGCGCCCACCTCGAACCGCGGCACCAGCACCAGCGTCGCGCCGGCGCGGATGGCGCTGTTCATGACGCTGGAGAGCCCGAAGACGTGGAACAGCGGCAGCACGGCCATGGCGACGTCGTCGTCGTGGTAGTCGAAGGTGTCCGCGGCGACGGTGGCGGCCATGAACGTCTGGAAGTGGGTGAGCTCGGCGCCCTTGGGCCGGCCGGTCGTGCCGCTGGTGTAGATGATCACCGCGGTGTCGTCGGGGGACATCTGCTCGACGTCGGCCGGGTCGGCGCCCGCGCCGTCGGCGACCAGCGTGTCGAACGGGGTGGTGTCCGCGGGTGCCTCCGGGCCGCCGGGCACCGAGACGACGTACACGCGGACGTCGCCGGCCTCGGCCGCGCCCTTGACCGCCTCGTCGGCGAACGCGTCGAAGGTGATCAGCACCCGGGCCCCGCTGTCGGACAGGTGGTAGGCCACCTCGGGCGCCTTGAGCAGCGGGTTCAGCGGCACGAGGGTCATCCCGGCCCGGAGCGCGCCGAAGTAGGCGAGCACGAACTGCGGCACGTTGGGCAGCTGCAGGGCCACGGTGTCCCCGCGGTGCAGGCCGGCGGCCCGCAGCCCCGCCGCGACCTGGGCCGAGAGCTGGTCCACCTGCCCGTAGGTGAGCGTCAGCGAGCCGAGCCGGAGCATCGGGTGCTCGGGTCTCGCGAGGGTCGACTCGCGCAGGATGGTGGCGAGGTTGAAGCTCATGGCCGCTCCTGGACTGTGACGGGCGTTACAACCCGGTGCAGTACCGCAGGAGGTGCCCGGTACACCTGGCGGGCGCCGTCCACGCCCCCGCCGGGCGGGGCGTCAGCGGCCGAGCCCGACGACCTCGTCGAGGCCGGCCTGCAGGTCGGCCACCAGGCCCGCGGGGTCGGTGACGGCGGCCGCGTCGACGTTGACGCCGATGCAGCACTGCTCCTCGTGCGACAGCAGCGTGATCATCGCCGCGCAGCCGGGCAGCGGGCCGAACGGGTACATCCGCTTGATCCGCGAGCCGGCGATGTAGACGGGGTGGGTCACGCCCGGCACGTTGGAGATCTGGACGTCGTTGGCGCTGGTCAGCTGACCGGAGACGGCGCCGATCACCGGGGCGGGCAGCCAGCTGAGCGTCGGCGCCAGCAGGTCGTTGATCACGCTGGAGCCGCTGTCGCCGCGCACGGACAGGACGAACTCGCGGATGGTCCGGATGCGGACGGCGGGATCGGCCTCGTCGAGGGGCGCGGGGAAGCGGGCGCCGGTGAACCGGTTGCCGCCCTCGGGGGCGTCCTGGGCCCGGAGGCTGATCGGGATCCCGACGGCGAGCGTGCCCAGCGGTGCCCCGTGCCGCTCGTGGTAGCGGCGGAAGCCCCCGATCATCGCGGCGAGGAACCCGTCGTTGAGCGACCCGCCGGCCGCCTTGGCGCCCGCCTTGAGGTCCGCGAGGGGGACCTCGAGGACCTCCAGGTGCCAGCCGCCGCCACGGGGCGTGAGCAGCGTCGAGCCCGGCCCCGGCGGCGCCAGCGTGCGGGTGGCCGACCTCGCCGAGTCCAGCACGGACGTGACGGCGTCCCACGGGCGGGTGGCGCTGCCCAGCGCGCCGACGCCGCGGCGCAGCAGGGCCAGGGGCGCCGAGCGCGCCGTCCCGACCAGCTGCTCGGTGAGCAGCGCGGTGCGGGAGACGTCGTCGTCCGGCGTCGGCACGGGGGGCTCGGGGCGGGCGGGGTCGCGCTCGGCGGTGCGGCTGTGCAGCCGGCTCATCAGCTGCACGGCACCGAGCCCGTCGGTGGTGCTGTGGTGGGTCTTGACCACGTAACCGGCCCGGCCGTCGGACAGGCCCTCGACCAGCATCGCCTGCCACAGCGGGCGGTCGCGGTCCAGCGGGGCGGAGACGAACTCGCCGACGACGTCGAGCAGCTGGCGCATCGAGCCCGGCGCCTCGAGGCGGACGTGCCGCACGTGCGCGTCGAGGTCGAGCCCGGCCACGGTCGCCCAGCGCGGCGTGCCGATGCCGAGCGCCGGCTCGACGACGCGCTGGCGCATCCGCGGCACCATCCGCGAGGCCCACTCGTGCGCGGCACGCAGCCGCTCCCAGTCCGGCGCCGGGTCGAGCAGCTCGAGCAGGGCCACGTTGGCGCGCAGCCGCGGGTCGGCGGCCTCGGCCCGCCACATCGCCGTCTCCAGCGGGTTCATCTCCGGCGCGCTGCCCCAGTCCAGCGGCGGGGCCGGCACCGGGGGACCGGCGTCGGCGGTGGGTTCCTCGGACACGACGGGCTGCTCGCTGCGCCCCGACCAGTTGGCCAGGGTGCGCAGGTACTGGTCGTGCACCTCGGCCACGCGCTCGTCGAGGTCCTCGACGGTCCAGCCGTCGGTCGGGACCGGCGGCAGCACCCGCACCTGGACGACGCCGGGGTGGATGGTCGCCGCCCCCCGCCACATGAGCTCGCCGGTGTTGCGCAGCACGATCGGCACGATCGGGACGCCGGCCTGCATCGCGACGTGGAAGGCGCCCTTCTTGAACGCCCCCAGGGTCGGGGTCGCCGACCGGGTGCCCTCGGGGGCGATGACCAGCGAGATGCCCTCGCGCAGCCGCTCGACGGCGGGCTCGAGCGCCTTGCGGGCCTGGGCGGGGTCGCCGCGGTCGACGAAGGCGACGTCGGCCAGCCGGAACGCCAGCCCGAACCCCGGCGTCCTCGCCAGCTCCTTCTTGGCCACGCCGGTGAAGCCGCCGCGCAGCAGCTTGGCCAGCACCAGGACGTCGAGCTGGCTCTGGTGGTTGAACAGGTAGACCGCCGGGCGGGTGGCCAGGTGCTCGGCACCCTGGACGTCGAGCCGCACACCGGCCAGCGCGCTGCCGAGTTCACCGGCGAGGGTGATGCCGAGGTCGACCGCCTCGCGCCGCGAGCCGCTCAGCGCGCCCACGGCCAGCCCGGTGGCGAACCCGCCGAACAGGCCGCCGACCCCGGCCACGGTGCGCGCGAGGTCGACCGGGGAGGTGGTGCCCCGGCGGCGGAAGCGGGCCACCGGCCACGAGTAGTGGCGCGCCGCCGCGGTCAGGCCCCTGCCGGGGTTCAGCGCCCGCGGGCGGCCGACGGTGCGCAGGAAGGGGACGTCCTCGTCGCCGTTGGAGTAGGCGTAGCTCTGCAGCAGGTCGATGCCGTGCTCCTCGGCGAAGGAGCGCACGGCCGCGGCCTTGCCCTTGCGCCACAGCAGCGGCCCGCCGGGGCGCCCGGTGCAGACGCCGTCGACGATCTCCACCGGCGACACCAGCACGTGCTGCACGCCGAGGGCGCGCGCGGCCGGCTCGACCTGGAAGCGGGTGGCCGACGAGGCCAGGACGACGGTGTGCCCGGCCTGCAGGTGGGCGGTGACCAGGCGCCACGCCTCGGGGAACAGCGAGCCGGCGATGCCCTGGACGAACAGCCGCTCGCCGAGCTCGACCAGCTCGTCCTCGCTGCGGCCGGCCCACGCGCGCATGCCGGCCACGGTGAAGCGCTCGAAGTCCTCTTCGCTGGTGACCCCGCGCAGGCCGTTGAGCAGCAGCTCGCCCATCGCCGCCGGCGTCACCTGCAGCGAGCGCAGGTGGTGGCGGGCGAAGGCGGCCAGCGAGTAGCCGTCGATCACCGTGCCGTCGAAGTCGAAGAACGCACCGACCCGCGGGCCGCGCGGCGCGGCGTCGACGTCGGCGATGAGCTGCTCCTCGGTCCAGACGCCGGCCCGCGCCATCGCCGCGGCCTGCTGGCCCAGCCCGCCGCCGGTCGCCGTCTCCTCGTCGGCCGTCACGGCTCCACCCCCACGCTCTCCCGCCGCGACGCGGCGTCCAACTCGTCGATCACTCCTACTCGGCCGACGACGTCCCTGACTTGAGCGGCCCACTCCTGCCGGCGGCGGGCCAGCTCCTCGCGACCGGGGTCGACCAGGTCGAGGTTGGCGGCCAGCCGCAGGGCGCCGGCGAACAGCTCGCGGGACAGCGACTCGGGGCCGTGCAGCCGGCCCTGCAGCAGCATCTGCTGGCCGACGCCGCTGCACTCGGCGAGGAAGTCGGGCTCGACCACCGGCGTCCGCGGGTCGCGCGCGGCGAGCCGCTCGGCCACCACCAGCTGCGCGTCGACGAACGACCGCAGCACCCGGTGGGCCACCAGCAGCGGCGCCCGGCACAGCACGTCGCGGCCGTCGGCGGTCTCCCACTGCGGGTCCAGCTGCCCGAGCTCGGCGGCCAGGCGCTCGCGGTAGGCGTCGCGCTCGGGGAAGAAGAACTCGAACTCCAGCAGCTTGCGCAGCCGGAAGGCCTCGTCCCAGCGGTCGACCGGGTCGCGCAGCAGCACCAGCTCGGCGATCGCGCGGTCGACGACGTGGTGGATGGCGCTGTTGCGGTAGAAGGCCGCGACCAGGTGCTGGCCCCGCTCGATGGCGTAGACCGGCTCCTCCCCGCCCTCGTACACGGTGACGACGCCCTGCTGCGCCAGGGCACCGAGCACCCGCCGGACGCCGGGGGCGGTGCGCAGGGGCGCGCCGGAGTGGGGGAGCTGCCGCTCGGTGAGGTAGGCCAGCAGCGGCTCGAGCACCCGCTGCACCTGCGCGAGGGTGAGGGCGCGGTCGCGGACGCCGAGGAGGGCGAGGGTGACCAGCGCCGTCGCCGTCGCGGGGGTGACCGAGTTGATCCCGACGGCGACCTGGAAGGCCACCTTCTGCAGGGTCAGCCGGCGCGCGTCGGGGTCGGCCGGGTCGGCGCCGTTGCGCAGCGCGGCCGCCAGCGACAGCGGCGCGGCGAAGCCGACGTGCACCGTGCCCAGGGGTGTGCGCACCTGCTCGCGGATGTAGGAGGCCATCCACGACAGCCCCTCCCCGCGCTTGGCCGCACCGCCCTGCTCGGCGGCCATGCCCGATACCTCGCGGAGCTGGTCGTAGGTGATCGACACGGGGACGACGTAGGCGTCCTCCACCCGGCCGCCCTCGACGGCGTCGGCGACGAAGCGCAGCAGCCCGTGCCGGGGCGGACGGAGCTTGCCGGTGCGCGAGCGGCCGCCCTCCATGTACCACTCGAGGTTGAACCGCTTGGCCAGCAGGAAGGCGAAGTACTCGCGGACGGCGAGCTTGTAGACCTGGTCGTCGCCGAAGCTGCGCCGGATGAACACCAGCCCGGCGCGCTTGGCCAGCGGCCCGACCGGCCAGAAGCGCAGGTTGTCCCCGCCGAGCACGTGGTTGCGCGGGAAGTCGTGCGCGGCGAGCACGTCGGCGAGCACCAGCGGGTCGACGTAGGAGCGGTGGCTCGGCAGGAACACCAGCGGGTACCGCCGGTTGAGCTCGCGCAGCCCGTCGAGCCGGGCGGCGTCGACCTGCACGTCCCAGGCGCGGGAGTGCACCGGCCGCAGCAGGCCGGTGAACAGCTCGATCGCGACCGGGTCCATCGCGGCGACCAGGCCGTCGAGGTCCTCGACCGCCTCGGCGAGGACCTCCTCCTCCGGGCGCTCGAGCCGCTCGGCCAGCGCCGCGACCTCCCGGCGGAACTCGGGGCTGTTCCCGATCGCCTCGGTGACGTGCCGCGGCACCTTGACCCGGTCACCGACGACGCCCCGCTCGGCCCGGTCGAGGGCCAGGCCCGCCTGGTGGGCGACGAAGCCGGCCAGCGACCCGGTGCCGTCCCAGCGCCCGGACAGCTCGGCGACGGTGGCGGGCTCGGCGACGACCACGCGCGCGCGGCCGGGGTCCCGGCGCAGCACGGCCCCCTGCAGCGCCGCCGGGGGACGGCGCAGCAGCGACGGGGCGGCGGCCTGCAGCCGGCCCCGCCGGGTCCGGCTCCGCTCGCGACCGGCCGCCCGGCGGGGGGCCCAGGCCACGCGCACCGCGGTCACCACCGTGTCGGGGTCGGCGGCCGACAGCGGTGCGGCCAGGGGCCCGCCCCGCAGCGGCAGGACCGTGAGCGTGCCGCCGTCGGCGGAGGGCAGGGCCTCGGCGACCAGGCGCCGCTCGACCTCGCTGTCCGCGTCGACCAGCACGATCAGCGGGACGTCGGTGTCCACCAGCGGGGTCATGCGCACCTCTCCTCGGGGCCCGTCTGCCCGGCCCGTCGTCTGCTCGCCCTCACCGCGGCCCCGTGCAGGGCGCCGGCCGGGCCGGCGGGTCGGGGTGGGGGCCGAGCCTGCCGCGCCGCCGCCGTTCGCGGTAGTCCGGTCAGCGGGAGCGCAGCGTGGCCCGCAGCGCCTCCAGCCCGGAGTACCGCGGCTGCCAGCCGAGCTCCTCGCGGGCCTTGGTGGTGTCCATGATCGCCGGGTGGCTCGCCGCCTCCACCCACTCGGCGACCGGCGGCAGGAACGGCAGCCGGGACACCACGCGCGCGGCGAGCTGGGCGGGGGCGGCCGGCAGCGGCAGCGGGATCGCGCCGTACTCCCGGGCGACGTCGGCGGCGGTGAGCACGCCGTCGCCGGCGATGTTGTAGGCCCCGGGCGGGCCGGCCGCGACCACGCACTGCAGCAGCGCCGAGCCGACGTCGTCCTCGTGGACGAACTGCAGCGGCAGGGCGGGGACGAACGCGGGGACCGGCACCGGCAGCCGCCGGGTGCTCTGCTCGGCCAGCCGGCGGCCCAGCGGGGCCAGCGGGCCGGGCAGCACGTCCTTGGCGCCGACGGTGTGCGGGCCGAGGACCACCGGCGGGCGCAGCATGTACAGCGACGTCTCCGGCTGCCGGGCCGCCTCGGCCTCCAGCAGCTGCTCGAGCTCGGCCTTCTCCTGCGCGTAGAACAGCTTCGCGGCCGGGCGGACCGGCCACTCCTCGGTCATGCCGACCGGGTTGTCCGGGTGGAAGCCGTAGGCGGCCACCGAGGAGGCGTAGACGAACCGGCGCGCCCCGGCCGCCGCGGCGGCGCGGAAGGCGTTGAGCGTGCCGTCGACGTTGATCGCGCGGGTGGTCTGCCGGGAGGAGTTGCCGGTGATGAGGAAGGCCAGGTGCACGACGACGTCGGCCCCGGCGAAGGCCTCGCGCAGCGCGTCGGCGTCGCGGACGTCGCCGCGGCGGTAGGTCATCTTCGTCCAGCCGCGGGCGGCCGGGTCGAAGGGACGGCGGGCGATGCCCACGACCCGTCCGATCCGGTCGTCGGCCTGGAGCAGCGGGACGAGGCCCTCGCCGAAGGTGCCGGTGGGGCCGGTGACGGCGACGGTCAGGTCGGTCTCGGGAGCGGTCACCCGCGTTCCGCTACCCGGCGTCCTCACGGGTGAACCAGGTCACCGCGGGAGGACGCCGGCGACGTCACCGGGCGGCGGTGGCCGCCTGCTTGCCGGCGAGGTCGACCAGCTCGTCGACGCCGCGGCGGATGCCCTCGGCGAGGACGCCGACGTCGGGGAAGGCGTCGAAGTCGGCGTTGATCCCGAACGTCATCGAGTTGAGGTAGCTGAAGATGCCGATCGAGATGCGGGTGCCGCCGGCGATGGGGACGTAGGGGTGCGCGGAGACCATCCGCCTGCCGAGCAGGTAGAGCGGCACGCGGGGGCCGGGCACGTTGGTGGTCACCGCCTGGCACCACATCTGGCCGGTCTGCATGGAGGCCCGGACGCCGAGGGCGAGCAGCGTCGGCGAGACGAAGTCGCCCATCGCGATGATCGAGCGGGCGTCCACCGTCTGCAGCGTCTTCTTGTAGTCGTCCATCTGCCGGCGGACCGCGGCCAGCCGGGCCACCGGGTCGGCCTCGCCCACCGGCAGGTCGACGAAGACGGCGGTCACCCGGTTGTCCAGGGAGCCGCGCTCGCCCTCCTTGCGGACCGAGATCGGCACCATCGTGCGGACGACGGTGTCGGCACCGAGCGCGCCGCGGCTCGTGAGCAGGTCGCGGAAGCCGCGGGTGATCGCGGTCAGGACGACGTCGTTCACGGTGCCGCCGAGCGCGGTGCGCGCCGCCTTCAGCTCGTCGAACTGGGCGTCGGCCCACGCCCACCGGCGGTGCGGGCCGATCGGGCCGGTGAGCGTGCGGGCCACCGGGGTGAGCGCCTGCCTGGCCAGCGCGGGCAGCGTCGAGGCCGCCGCCCGGACGCTGCCGACCAGCCCCTTCGCGCCCTCGGTGACGGCGCTGGGGCCGCTGGTGAGCTGGCGCAGCGGTGCGGTGGCGGTCTCGGTGAGCGCGCCGGCCACCATGGCCAGCCCCGAGGGGGTGCGCTGCGGCGCCCACTCGCGCGGCGCCGTGTGCTCGGCGTTCGGGTCGAGGTCGAACACGACCTGCATCAGGTCGGTGCCCGCGATGCCGTCGACCATGCAGTGGTGGACCTTGGAGATGACCGCCCACCGGTCGTCCTCGAGGCCCTCGACCAGCCACACCTCCCACAGCGGCTTGGCCATGTCGAGGCGCTGGCCGAGCACCCGCCCGGCGACGTTGCGCAGCTGCTCGGGACCGCCCGGCCTGGGCACCGCGGTGTGCCGCACGTGGTAGAGGATCTGGAAGTGCGGGTCGTCGACCCACAGCGGGCGGCCCAGGTTGAGCGGCACCTCCCGCACCCGCTGCCGGTAGCGCGGCACCTGCGGCATCTTGCTCAGCAGCAGCCGCACGAGGTCGCCGTAGGACGGCGCCGGCCCCTCGAAGACGGCCACGGAGCCCACGTGCAGCGGCGCGTTCTCGCTCTCCGCGTAGTAGAAGCCTGCGTCGGTCGCGCTCAGGCGGTCCACGATGGTCACTCCTCTGCTCGTCGTCCGGGAGCCACCGTCGTCACCGGCGGTTCCCCTCCCGCTCCTGTGGTGACGGCCACACTAGGCACGCAGGGCGTCAGCCTGCCCGCCGGGCGGGCCCCGTGCCGGCCTCGACCCGGTCGAGCAGGTCGGTCAGCGCCCGGTCGACGACAGCGGTGCGGGTGAGGTTCACGCTGTGCCCGGCGCCCGGCACGACGACCAGCTCGGCGCTCGCGCCGATCTCCTCGGCCAGCCGGCGGCCGTGGGCCGCGGGGGTCAGCCGGTCGTACTGGGCGGCGACCACGGTGACCGGCACCCGGCCGAGCACCGGCAGGGCCCGGGTCTCGTCGTGGTCGAGGAAGGTGCCGTAGAAGGCCATCGTGATGGGCAGCGGCGTCTCCTCGAGCATGTCCTGCACCTGCCGGACGGCCTCGGGCGTCGCGTCGTCGCGGCCGAAGAGGTAGCGGCGCATGAAGTACCGGCCCGTCCGCGTGCCCCGCCGGCGGAAGCGCTCGAGCGTCGGCGCGAGCAGCCGGAGCCACCACAGGTACAGCGGCAGCAGGTGCAGCCGCCGCATGAGCTTGACGGCGGCACCGAGCAGGCCGTGCGACACCAGGCCGCCGGCCGAGGTGGCCAGCAGGAAGGCCCCGACCACGCGCGCGCCGAACAGCTCCGGCCGCCGGCGGGCGAACGCCATGACCGTCATCCCGCCCATCGAGTGGCCGGCCAGCACGACCGGCCCCTGGGGGACGACGGCCTCGAGCACCTGGTCGAGGTCGCGGGCGGTGCGGTCGATCGTGGCGCTGCGGGGGTCGGCCCAGCCGGAGCGGCCGTGACCCCGCTGGTCCCACAGCACCAGCCGGGCGCGGTGGCGGATCGCGTCGCGCTGCAGGTCCCACTCGCCGAGCCGGGCGGTGAACCCGTGGCAGAAGACGACGGTGAGCGGCGCGTCCGTCCGGCCGTCGACCTCGACGTGCAGGTCGACGCCGTCGTCGGTGCGGACGGTGCGCGAGCCCGGCGGTGGGGGGCCCGGCTGGCGGGGCACGGGCGAGGTGGAGCCTGGCGCGGTGGGCATCTGTCCATGACAGGGCCGCGGCGGCCGCGCTGCAACCGCGGGCCGGTCGCTCAGCCGTTCCGGGCCGCCGTCTCGGGTCGGCGGCCCGGCGCGGCGTCGCGGACGAGCCGGCGGGCGGCGTCGACCTCGCGGGCCACCGGCGCCAGGACCCCCTCGGCGAGGATCTGCGCGTCGTCGGTGTCGGTGTCGTCGGGCGGCCGGGCGGCGCGGACGTCGTCCTCCAGGCCGCGGATGGCGCGGCGCAGCACCGACACCTGCGCCGGGTCGGGCGCCGGCTCGCCACCGCGGACGGCGATGACCGCCCCGGTGACCGCGTCGGAGGTCCGCTCCAGCTGCACGACGACCGGCCACCACGCCGCGGCGCGGGTGCTGATCGGCGGCGGCTCGGCCAGCCGGCGCTGCAGCTGGGTGTGCAGCTCGGTCAGCGCCCGGTAGCTGCGCCGCCGGGCACGCCGCCGCTCGGCGGGGTCGTCGGCGAAGGCGGCGCCGACGTAGCCGTCGAGGGCCTGCGCCGCCGCGCGCAGCGCCTCGTGCAGCGGCGCCCGCCAGGTCTGCGGCCACAGCAGGTAGCCGGCCACCAGGACGATCGCGCAGCCGATCAGGGTGTCCACCAGCCGGGCGCCGACCAGCCCGGGACCACCGGGGACGGCGAGGTCGAGCAGCAGGATGATCACCGGCGTCTGGAACACCGAGAACAGGCCGAAGTTCGCCCCGCGCGCCCACGGCAGCAGGCCGGCCGCGACCGCCATGGCGACCACCACCCAGGCGTCGCCGGGCAGCACCGACAGCAGCAGCGAGCCGATGAGGACGCCGAGCAGCGTGCCCGCGCCGCGCTGCACGGCCCGGGTGAACACCGACCCGAAGTCGGGCTTGAGCACGATCGCCACGGTCAGCAGCACCCAGTAGGGGCGCTCGATGGGCAGCAGCTGGCGGGCGATCTCGGCGATGGTCATGCACAGCGTCAGCCGGACGGCGAAGTCGCGGGTGTCGGGACTGCCGAGGGTGCGGTCGGCGAGGTCGTGCAGCCGGTCGCGCCACGGCGGCCGCGGCGTCGGGACGGCGGCCCCGGCCCGCTCCTCGGGGTCGCCGACGACGGCCCACGCCAGCCGCACCCCGTGCCGCACCGCGCGGCGGACCGCCGGGCCCTCCTCCAGCGCGGGCGGCCGCTCGGCGGGCAGTTCGCGGGTGCCCGAGACGGCGGCGGCCAGGGCGTGCACCGCCGTCACGTCGTGCGGGTCGGCCGGCACCCCGGCGCGGACGGTGGCGACGGCGGCCTCCACCAGCGGCGCGGCCGCGTTGAGCACCCCGGCCAGCTCCGACAGCTGCCGGTTGCGCCCGGCGGCGAGGCTGCGGGTGCGGATCACCCGGTCGTAGGCGGCGTTGAGCGCGGTGGTCAGCTCGCGGCGGGCGTCGTCGGTGCCCTCGGTGCCCACCGCGGTGAGCAGCGCCGCGATCCGGGTGAAGACGGCGGCGACCGAGGCGCGGTCGGGGTCGCTGGGCTCGGTCGCGGTCTGCACCAGGGTGACCAGGGTGGCCCAGCACGCGCCGGCGAAGAAGTAGGCCACCTCGGCCGCCGCCGGCAGCGAGGTGACCAGCCCGGAGGCCAGCGCCGTGTAGACGAGCAGCTGCAGCGCGCCCAGCGACATGGCCGAGTTGACGGCGCTGATGACCGCGGCCGCCGCCGACAGCAGGGCGACGACGAGCACCGGCAGCCAGCCGCCGCCGCTGGCGTACTGGCCGGCGACCAGCCCCACGGCGCCGAAGCCGACCGCCGCGGCGGTGCGGCGCAGCCGGTCGCGCAGCGGCCCGCCCTGCGGGGCGAGGCTCGCGGCCAGGGCGCCGGTGGTGCCGAAGACGCCGGCGCCGAGCGCGGCGCTCCCGCCCACGACGAGGGCGAGCGCGAGCGGCGCCGGCACGGTGACCGCGAAGCGGACGACGTCGCGCCACGGCACCGGCGGGGGACTGGTGCGGACCAGCTCCTCCAGCCACGCCGGCGCGCGCAGCCCCCGTTCCGCCACGGGTGCGAGCTTTCCATCCCCCTCCGGGAGGGCCCGCGGTGATCAGGTGACCTGTTCGTGGCGCGTCCTCCCTGACGGTGCACGGTCGGGGAGGACGCGCTGCGGTGCGGGAGGACGCCGCCGGGTCGACGCCGCGGCCCCCGCCGGGAGGTCCGGCGGCCTCCCGCGCGTCCGGCGCCCGCGGCAGCATGACGGCGTGGCCGAGGGGGTGCGCGACGCGGAGCCGGCCGACTTCGCGCTGCTGCCGGAGGTCGAGGCCGCCGCGGACGCCCTGTTCGCGTCGCTCGGCGTCACCGGCCTACCGCCCGCCCCGACAGCGGCGCAGCGGGCCACCGCGTGGCGGGTCCTCGTGGCGGGACGTCCGGTGGCCGGCTTCGCCGTCCTGGAGCGGGTCGACGGCGACGTGCACCTGGAGCAGCTGTCGGTGCACCCCTCGGCCGGGCGCCGCGGTGTGGGGACGGCGCTGCTGGAGGCCGCCGTCGGCGTCGCCCGCGCGTGCGGGGCGCGGCGGGTCACGCTGACCACCTACGCCGACGTCCCGTGGAACGGGCCCTGGTACGCCGCCCGCGGCTTCACCGAGGTCCCCGACGCCGGCCCGGAACTCACCGCCCTCGTCGCCGCCGAGGCCGCCGCGGGGCTGCCGGAGCACGGCCGCCGCGTCGTGATGGCCCGCGCCGTCTGAGCTACGGTCCGGCTCCGTGACCGCCACCCTGGGCGAGGTCGTCGCCGCCCTCGAGGCCCGCTACGACCCGGCGCTCGCGGAGAGCTGGGACGCCGTCGGCCTGGTGTGCGGGGACCCGGCCGAGCCCGTCGAGCGGGTGCTGGTCGCCGTCGACCCGGTGGCCGCCGTCGTCGACGAGGCGATCGAGACCGGCGCCGGCCTGCTGGTCACCCACCACCCGCTGTTCCTCACCGCGGTGCACGGCGTCCCGGCCGGTGACCCCAAGGGACGGCTGGTGCACCGGCTGGTCCGCGCCGGGTGCGGGTTGTTCGTGGCGCACACCAACGCCGACCGCGCCGCGGAGGTCGGGGTGAACGACGCCCTGGCCGCCGTCCTCGGCCTGCAGGACACCCGGCCGCTGGAACCGGTCGCTCCCGGCTCGCGCGAGGGGCTGGGCCGGGTCGGGCGGCTGGACGGGCCGACGACGCTGGCCGGGTTCGCCGCGCACGCCGCCGCCGTGCTGCCGGCCACGGCGGGCGGCGTCCGCGCGGCCGGGGACCCGGAGCGGCCGGTGCGGACCGTCGCGGTCTGCGGCGGCAGCGGGGGCTCCCTGCTGCCGGCCGCCACCGCCGCCGGCGCCGACGTCCTGCTCACCAGCGACCTGCGGCACCACCCGGTCTCCGAGGCGGGCGAGCAGCCCGGGCCGGCCTTGTGCGACGTGGCACACTTCGCCTCCGAGTGGCCCTGGGTGCCGGTGGCCGCCGAGGTGCTGGTCGCGGACCTGTCCGGCCGGGTCGAGGCGGCGCCGTCGCACCGCCGCACCGACCCGTGGACGGTGCACGCCGGGGGTCGTGGGGAGCCGGCCGCGGGCGCGGCCGGCTGAGTCCCGGGGGCGACCCGGGAGGAGGAGGCGGCCGGCATGGCGAGCGCATCGAGACCACCGACGGGCGGGCCGGGAGGGACGGGCGCCGCGCCGGTGCGCAGCGACCGCAGCCCGTGGAACTGGCTGCTGCTCGTGCCGATCGTGCTGCCGCTGGTCGTCCCGCTCTACAACCGCGTCGAGCCGACCCTCTTCGGCTGGCCGTTCTTCTACTGGATGCAGCTGCTGTTCGTCGGGCTCGGTGTCCTCACCACCGTGCTCGTCTACCGGGCCACCCGGCGCAGCCCGGCCGACCGGGCCGCGGCCCGCGCCGCCGTCGCCCGGGACGCTGGCAGCCGGGACGGGGGGCGCTGAGCCGTGGACGGGGTCAACGTCGTCGAGCTGACGATCGTCGTCGTCCTGTTCCTCGTCGTCACGGTGATGGGGTTCGTCGCCTCGCGCTGGCGGCGTGCCGAGACCCTCATGCACCTCGACGAGTGGGGGCTGGGCGGACGCAGCTTCGGCACCTGGATCACCTGGTTCCTGCTCGGCGGTGACCTCTACACCGCCTACACGTTCGTCGCCGTCCCCGCGCTCATGTTCGGCGCCGGCGCGGCCGGGTTCTTCGCCGTCCCCTACACCGTCGTGATCTACCCGCTGGTCTTCCTCGTGGTGATCCGGCTGTGGTCGGTCAGCCACGTGCGCGGGTTCGTCACGCCGGCCGACTTCGTCCGCTCCCGGTTCGACTCCCCGGGCCTGGCGCTGCTCGTCGCCCTCACCGGGATCGTCGCGACGATGCCCTACATCGCGCTGCAGCTGGTCGGCATCGAGGCGATCCTCAAGGCGATGGGCGTCGAGGGCGAGCTGCCCCTGATCGTCGCGTTCGTGATCCTGGCGCTCTACACCTACAACTCCGGACTGCGGGCGCCGGCGCTGATCGCCTTCGTCAAGGACACGCTCATCTACCTGACGATCATCGTCGCGGTCATCGTCATCCCGTCCAGGCTCGGCGGCTGGGACGCGATCTTCGGTGCGGCCGAGGAGAAGTTCTCCGCCGGCACCGGCGCCGGCGTGCTGCTGCCGGCGACCGGCCAGCTCGGCTACGCGACCCTGGCCCTGGGCTCGGCACTGGCGCTGTTCCTCTACCCGCACTCGATCACCGGCATCCTGGCGGCCAGCAACCGCGACGTGCTCAAGCGCAACATGAGCGCGCTGCCGCTCTACAGCCTCGCCCTGGGCGCGATCGCGCTGCTGGGCTTCATGGCGATCGCCGCCGGCGTCACGCCGATCGGTGAGGACGGCAACACGATCGTCCCGGTGCTGTTCCAGGAGATGTTCCCGAGCTGGTTCGCCGGCATCGCCTTCGCCGCCATCGGCATCGGCGCGCTGGTGCCGGCGGCGATCATGTCCATCGCCGCGGCCAACCTCTTCACCCGCAACATCTACAAGGAGTTCCTCAAGAAGGACGCCACCCCCCGCCAGGAGGCCCAGGTCGCCAAGGTGACCTCGCTGGTGGTCAAGGTCGGCGCGGTCGCGGCCATCCTCTTCATCGACCCGCAGTTCTCCATCGACCTGCAGCTCATCGGCGGCGTGATCATCCTGCAGACGCTGCCGGCGGTCGCGCTCGGCCTCTACACCCGCTGGCTGCACCGCGGCGGGCTGATCGCCGGCTGGTTCGCCGGGATGGCCGCGGGCCTGCTGATGCTCTACAACATCCCGCGGCTGGGGCCCGACGGCACCGTCGTCCGCGAGCACTTCGGCGGCTCGTCGTTCGCCCTGTCGAAGCTCGGCCTCGACGCGTCCTCCAGCGTCTACGCCGGCCTGCTCGCGCTGCTGGCCAACCTCGTCGTCGCCGTCCTCGTGACCGTGGCGCTGCGGGCGGCCAGGGTGTCGGAGGGGGTCGACGGCACGGCGGACACCGACTACACCGCCGAGCGGGAGGACCCGACCTTCCGCGATCTGCCCGACCCGCTGGAGTCGGCCCCGCCCGGAGCCGCGGGGGAGGCTCGTGCCCGACGGTGACAGGGGCCCGCAGGTAGTGGGAGGACCTCCGTGCCCCTGCCGCTCGCACGCTGGCACCAGGCCCCGTCCAGCGGCTCGCCGCGAGCTCGCGAGCGGTGAGGAGGACGGGGTCCTTCTGCCTGCACGGGGGCCGGGAGCCGGGGAAGGCACCGGTAGGTTGGTCGGGTGAAGGCCGACCACTTCGAGCAGCAGAAGCTGCTGGCCCTGGCCGACGAGGACGTCGCGCTGACCCAGCTCGCCCACCGGCGGCGCACGCTGCCCGAGGTCGCCGCGGTCGAGGCCGCGGCGGAGGCCGAGCGCCGCTTCGCCGAGGCCGAGGTCCGCGCCGAGACCGAGGTGCGCGACCTCGACCGCGAGCAGAAGCGGCTGGAGGCCGACGTCGACACCGTCCGGCAGCGGGCGGCCCGAGACCAGTCGCGGATCGACTCCGGCTCGGCGACGGCGAAGGAGATCACCTCCCTGCAGTCGGAGCTGCAGTCGCTGGCGCGGCGGCAGTCCGACCTCGAGGACCAGGTGCTCGAGTTCATGGAGCGCCGGGAGACCGCCGACGCCGCGCTGGTCGCCGCCCAGGAGGGGCGGGCGCAGGCCGCGGCCGAGCGGGAGCGCGCCGAGCAGCTGCGCGACGACGCCCTGGCCGACATCGCCGACTCCACCGCCCGGCACGAGGCCGCCCGCGCCGAGGTCGCCGCCGGCCTCTCCGCCCCGCTGCTGGCGCTGTACGACCGCGTCAAGGCGCAGACCGGCGCCACCGGCGCGGCGGTGCTGAAGGCGCGCCAGTGCCAGGGCTGCCGGATCGAGCTCAACGGCCGCGAGCTGGCCGCCGTCCGCAACGCCGATCCGCACGAGGTGGTCCGCTGCGAGAACTGCGGCCGGATCCTCGTGCGCACGGCGGAGAGCGGGCTGTGAGCCGACGGTTCGTCGTCGAGGCGGACGGGGGATCGCGGGGCAACCCGGGCCCGGCCGGCTACGGCGCGCTCGTGCGTGACGCCTCGACCGGGAGAGTGCTCGCCGAGCGGGCCGCCTCGGTGGGCCGGGCGACCAACAACGTCGCCGAGTACGGCGGGCTGGTGGCCGGGCTGCAGGCGGCGCTGGACCTCGACGCCACCGCCGACGTCGAGGTCCGGATGGACTCCAAGCTCGTCGTCGAGCAGATGTCGGGGCGCTGGAAGGTCAAGCACCCCGACATGCAGAAGCTGGCGCTGCAGGCCCGCGACCTCGCCCGCCAGCTGGGCAGCGTCCGCTACACCTGGGTCCCGCGGGCGCAGAACGGCGCCGCCGACGCGCTGGCCAACAGCGCCATGGACGGCCGGCCGGTGCACCGCGACGTCGCCGCCGAGGCCACGGTGGTGGCCGACGACGTCCAGCCGGCTGCCGAGCCGGCGCCCGTCGTCACCACGGTCACGCACCTGCTGCGGCACGGGAAGACGGAGCACACGCCCGAGCGTCGCTACAGCGGCCGCAACGACCTGCCGCTGTCGGCCACCGGCCGCGCGGAGGCCGCGGCCGCGGCCGTGCGCGCGCAGGACCTCGGCATCGAGGTGGTCCTCGCCTCGCCGCTGCGGCGCACCCGGGAGACCGCCGAGGTGGTGGCCGGCGCACTCGGACTGCCCGTGGAGCTCGACGACGACCTGGTGGAGCTCGACTTCGGCGACCTCGAGGGGCTGACCGCCGCCGAGGCGCGGGTGCGGCACCCGCTGGCCGCCCGCCGGTTCGGTGCCGACGTCACGGTCGCCGCGCCGAACGGGGAGTCGGTGGCCGACGTGTCCAAGCGCGTGGCCCGCGCCCGCACGCGGCTGCTGGAGCGGCACGCCGGGAGGACCGTCCTGGTGGTCAGCCACGTCACGCCGATCAAGCTGCTGCTGGCCGCCGGCCTCGGGGTGGGCGACGAGGTGGTGCACCGGGTGTTCCTCGAGGCGGCGTCGCTGTGCACGGTGGCGTGGAGCTCCGACGGCCGCACGTCGGTCCGGCTGGTCAACGACACGGCCCACCTGCGCTGACCCGGCCGGCGTCGTCGACCGATGAGGTGCCGACGTCGGCCCGGTCTCCCCTGACGAGCGGCCCTGGACGAGAGCCGCCCGGCGGAGGGAGCAGACGATGGGCAAGGCAGTGGTCTTCGCGGCGGTCTCGCTGGACGGCTACGTCGCGCGGGACGACGACGTGCCCGGTCCGCTGTTCGACTGGTACGGCAACGGCGACGTCGAGGTGACCTTCAGCGACGAGGAGCGCGTCTTCCGCGTCACGCAGGCGACCGCGGACTTCCTCCGCCGGGAGGCGCCCGGCATGGCGGCGATGGTCTGCGGGCGGCGGCTGTTCGACATCACCGACGGCTGGGAGGGCGTGCCGCCCAACGGCGAACAGGTCTTCGTCGTCACCCACCGGCCCGCGGACGACTGGCCGTACGCCGGGACGGCTCCGTTCACCTTCGCGCCCGACGTGCGGAGCGCGATCGAGCAGGCGAAGGCGTTCGCGGGCGACCGGGACGTCTCGCTGGCACCCGGGGACGTCGCCGGCCAGGCGGTGCAGCTGGGGCTCGTCGACCGGGTCGTCCTCAACCTGGTGCCGGTCGTCCTCGGCTCCGGGCGGCCCTGCTTCGGCGCCGGCGGCCCGGCGGAGATCCTGTTCGAGGACCCCACCGTCGTCGTCCAGGGGCGCCGGGTCCTCCACCTGGTCCACGACGTCCAGCGCTGAGCGCGGGGGACGCCGGCCCGGCGAGGCTGGCGCCGGATCAGCCCGGTGCCCCGAGCACGGAGAGCGCCGCGCTGAACTCCGTCAGGAAGCGCTCGGCGTGCCGGTGGCCGAAGACCAGCGGCGGCCTGAGCTTGAGCACGTTGCCGTCCCGGCCGGAGGCGCTGATCAGGACGCGCCGGCGTCGCAGCTCGTTGACCAGGAACGCGGCCGCTCCCGCGTCCGGTGCCCGGCCCGCCCGGTCCCGCACCAGCTCCACGGCGACGAAGAGGCCGGACCCCCGGACCTCACCGATCCGCTCGTCGTCCGCCGTGAGCCGCCGCAGCTCGTCGAGGAGGTGCCGGCCGACCTCGGCCGCGTGCGGGATCAGGTCCCGGTCCTCGATCTCGTCCAGCACGGCGGAGGCCGCCGCGATGCACACCGGGTTCCCGGCGAACGTGTTGAAGTAGCGCACGTCCCGCCCGAAGCGGTCGAACAGGGACGGCTGCCCCATCACGGCCGAGATCGGCAGGCCGTTGCCCATCGGCTTGCCGAGGACCACCAGGTCGGGGGCGACGTCGTGGCGGGGGAAGCCCCACCACCCGGTCCCCAGCCGACCGAACCCCGGCTGGACCTCGTCCGCGAGGTACACGCCGCCGTGCCGGTGCACCACGTCGACCGCCGAGCGCAGCCAGCCCGCGGGGTCGAGCTGGAGACCGTCGCTGGACAGGCAGGAGTCGACCAGGAGACCGGCGAGGGCGGTGCCGCGCTGCCGCAGCGTCTCGATGCCGTCGGTGACCCGGGCGGCGAAGGCCCGTTCGATCCCGGCCGGGTCCTCCCGGAGCTGGTCGGGGGCGTCGACGAGGACGACGTGCCGGGGGATCGGGTTGTTCGGGCCGAGGCTGGGGGAGACGGCGGCCGCTGCCCGGGTCGTGCCGTGGTAGGCGTGCCGCGTCACCAGCCAGCCGTCGGCGCCGGTCTGGTACTCGGTGATCCGCATCGCCAGGTCGACCGCCTCGCTGCCGCTGCAGCAGAAGACGACCTGCTGCAGGTGCGGGGGGAACAGGGCGGTCAGGCGCTCGGCGTAGTCGACGACCTCGTGGGTCAGGTACCGGGTGTGCGTGTTGAGCCGGCCGAGCTGGTCGGCCACCGCCTGCTGCACCCGTCGGTTGGAGTGCCCCACGGCCGGCACGTTGTTGTAGACGTCGAGGTGGTCGCGTCCCGCGGCGTCGAACAGCAGCGCCCCCTCGCCCCGCACCGCCTCCAGGGGTTCCTCGTAGAAGAGCCGGTAGGGAGCGCCGAGCACACGCTCGCGTCGCTCCAGGAGCGCCGCGGCCGAGGGGGGCAGGGTGCTCCGGGCGGCGGAGGGGTCGTAGCTGTTGGCCATGTGCATGCGCTGCGGCGTCACGGTCTCTCCGGGATTGCGCCTGCCCGTGCGCCACGAGCAGGATCGGTGATCAACCAGTGCGGGGGCTCGACTGGCGGGGGGCCGTGGGCGTGGTCGTGAGCGAGTCCTCCCCGGAGCCGCCGGGCGGACGCGTCCTCGACCTCGCCGTCGAGGAGGTGCGGGTCCTGGTCGCGGAGCGCTACGGGTTGCGACCGCGGCGGATCGAGCGGGTCGAGGGGGAGCTGGCCACCATCTGCCGCCTGGAGGACGACGCCGGCCGCGGCTTCGCGGTCAAGGTCACCCGGGACGAGGCGGAGCAGCGCCCGGCGGTCGAGTGGCGCACCGCCGTGATGACGCGCCTGGCCGGTCAGGGACATCCCGTCCCCGGCATCGTCCCCGACCGCAGCGGGTCGGCCGTGTCCGTCGCGGACGCCGGGGGCACCCCCGTCCTGGTGGTGGTGGAGGAGTGGCTGACCGGCCTCCCCCTGCACGCTGCCGAGGTGGACCGGGAGCTGCTGCGCGAGCTCGGGGGGACCGCCGCCCGCCTGTCCGCGGCCCTGGCCGCGGCGCCCCCGCCGCCACCCGGCCTGACCCACGTGTGGGAGGCGTCGCGCGGACGGCGGACGATCCTGCAGGCGCTGCCGGACGTCCGGGACCGGGTGATCGGTGAGCTCGCCGCCGCGGCCGCCGAGGGGTTCGCCGCCGACGTGGCGCCGCACCTCGCCGAGCTGCCGCGCACCGTCGTGCACCAGGACCTGCACGACGCCAACCTCCTCGTCGGGCAGGTCGGCGGACGCTCCCGGGTGACCGGTGTCCTCGACTTCGGCGACATGCTGCTCGGGCTGCGGGTGGCCGAGCTGGCGGTGGCAGCAGGCTACGCGGCCCGGCTCACCGCCGATCCGCTGCGGGGGCTGCTCGACGTGGTCGAGGGCTGGGGCCGGGAGGCGTCCCTGGGCGACGCGGAGGCCCAGGTCGTCCTCCCGCTGGCCCGGACCCGGCTGGCGGTCAACGCCGCGGTGTGGGCAGCCCGCTCGTCGGGGACGCGGGCCGCCTACGCGGCCGCCCGGTCCGCGCGGTCGGTGCCCGCCCTCCGGGCGCTGCTGGCCGCCGACCGGGACGCCGTGGCCGCCGAGGTGCACCGGCTCACCCGCGCCTGACTCCACCCGCCTGCCGGGCCACGGGCAGGCGGGTGGGGGCATCAGAGCACCTTGCTGAGGAACGAGCGGGTCCGCTCGTGCTGCGGCCGGCTCAGCACGTCGGCGGGTGTGCCCTCCTCGACGACGACCCCGCCGTCCAGGAAGACGACCGTGTCGCCGACCTCGCGGGCGAAGCCGATCTCGTGCGTGACCACGACCATCGTCATCCCGCCGTCCGCCAGCCGGCGCATCACGTCGAGCACCTCTCCGACCAGCTCGGGGTCCAGGGCAGAGGTGGGCTCGTCGAAGAGCATGAGCTTGGGCTGCATGGCCAGTGCCCGGGCGATCGCGACCCGCTGCTGCTGGCCTCCGGACAGCTGGACCGGGTAGGCCTGGGCCTTGTCCGCGAGACCGACCTGGGCCAGCAGCTCCCGCGCACGTTCCCGGGCCTCGGCCTTCGACTGCCCCAGGACCCGGGTGGGCGCCTCGATGACGTTCTGCACCACCGTCATGTGGGGGAACAGGTTGAAGCGCTGGAACACCATGCCGACGTTCCGGCGCTGGTGGGCCACCTCGCGCTTGGGCAGCTCGTAGACCTTGTCGCCCTTGACCCGGTAGCCGACCAGCTCCCCGTCGATCCGCACGGTCCCGGCGTCGACCCGCTCGAGGTGGTTGAGACAGCGCAGCAGGGTGGACTTGCCCGACCCCGAGGGGCCCAGCAGGCAGGTGACCTCGCCGGGGCGCACCCGCAGGTCGACCCCCTTGAGGACCTCCAGGGACCCGTAGGACTTGTGGATGCCGAGCGCCTCCACCACCAGCCGCTCGCCTCCCCGCCCGGTGGCGGCCTCCGCGGCAGACCCGGTCGTCATCAGCGCGCGTCCCTCTCCTCGGACGGGGGCACCGGCGCTGCGACCGCGCCGGCGTCCTGGTTGCGTCCCGGCCGCAGGTCCGTGGCGATCCGCCGGAGGAGCCAGGACCGACCCCGGGCGTGCGTGCTGCCCCGCAGGAAGCGGCGCTCGAGCAGCGCCTGACCGGCACTGGCGATCGTCGTCAGGACCAGGTACCAGATGCTGGCGACGATCAGCATCTCCAGGCGGGTGAAGTCGGTGGCGCCCACGGCCTGGGCCTGGGTGAGCAGGTCGCCGGCACCGATGACCGCGACGAGCGAGGTGGTCTTCAGCAGCGTCACCAGCTCGTTGCCCGTCGGCGGGATGATCACCTTCATCGCCTGCGGCAGGACGATCCGCCGCAGCACCAGGCCACTGGTCATCCCGAGCGCCTCGGCGGCCTCCCGCTGGCCGCCATCCACGGCGAGGATGCCGCCGCGGACGATCTCGGACATGTACGCCGCCTCGTTGAGGGTCAGCGCCAGCAGCGCGGCCGTGAACGGGGTGATGAGGTCGTTGGTCGAGACGCTCGCACCGCCGAACCCCAGCCGGGGGAAGAACAGCGCCAGGTTGAACCAGATGAGGATCTGCACGAGCACCGGGGTGCCGCGGAACAGCCACACGAAGGCGGCGCTAATGCTCCTCAGCAGCAGGTTGTCCGACAGCCGCAGCACCGCGACGAGCACGCCGCCGAGCACGCCCAGGACCATGCTGGCCACGGTGAGCCAGATCGTGGTCACCAGACCGTCGAGGATGGCGTCGAAGAAGATCCGGGACCCGATGACGTCCCACTGGATCGTCTCGTTCGTCGCCACGGCGCGGACCAGCAGGACCAGGAGCGCCAGGCAGACGACGGCGGCCACCCACTGCCCGTAGTGGCGGACCGGGACGGCCTTCAGCGTGCCGGGGTCGGGAGGAGCCGCCGCGGTGCGCGACGGGGTGGACGCGGTCACTGCGTGCCGGCGTTGATCGTGGCCTCGTCGACCGCGCCGGACTCCAGCCCGTGGGACTCCAGGATCTCGGTGTAGGTCCCGTCCTCGATCAGGGACTGCAGCGCGGCCTGCCAGGCGTCGCGCAGCTGGGTGTCCTCCTTGTCGAAGACGTAGCCGAGCGGGCTGGGGAAGAGGGTCTCGGCGTTGGCCACCTCGAAGGCGTTGCCGCCGGCGATCTGGGCGGCGTTGTAGCGGCCGACCGGCTCCTGGGTGAAGCTGGCCGTCGCCCGCCCGCTCTGCACCTGCAGCAGCGCGTCCTGGTCGGTCGGCAGGGACGTGATCTGGATCGGGTCGGCGGCGCACTGCTCGCCGTTGAACTGGTTGAGCAGAGACTCCTGCGCCGAGGACACCAGCACGGAGACCGGCTGGCCGCAGAGGTCCTCGACCGTCTCGATGCCCTCCGGGTTGCCCGAGGCGACCACGATCGCCTGGCCGGCCAGGAAGTAGTCGACGAAGTCGTAGTTCGCCTGCCGCTCGGTGGTGTCGGTGACGGCGGCGGCGACCACGTCGAACCGGTCGCCGTCCAGCGCCGGCAGCAGCCCGTCGAAGGCGGTGTTGGTGAGCGTGTACTCGACGCCCAGCCGGCCGGTGATCGCATCGAGGAGGTCCGGGTCGAGCCCGATGATCGTCTGGCCGTCCTCGTCGAGGTACTCGTAGGGCGGGTACAGGGCCTCGGTGCCGACCTCGAGCGTGCCGGCGTCCCGGACGTCGGCCGGGAGCATGGCGTTGAGCTCCTGGTCGGCCTCCACCGCCGCCGCGGCCTCGCTGCCGGCCGTGGACGCGGCCGCCCCGGTCTCCTCGCCCTCGCCGCCGGACCCGCCGCCGCACGCGGCGGTGAGTGCCGCGACGGCCACGAGCAGGGCCGCACCGCGGACGGGGCGGGACGTCAGTGACTTGCGGCGCGCGGACATCGGATCTCCTGGGGTCGGGTTCGCTGGGGGTGCTCTGGGGTGGATCCTGCGGACTCCCCGCCCGGAAGGGCAGGTCGCGCGGGGGAACGCGACAGGACCGTGACCTGGTCGTGGTCCCGGGCCGGCGGTCGGGTGGGCATCAGGGCGCTCCCGCCGCGGCGGCCAGCGCGCCGGCGTCGACCTCGACCACCGAGGGCCCGTCGGCGTCGAGGGCCTGCACCACCGCGGAGACCGCGTCCTCCACCGAGCGGGCGCACACGCCCCGCGCGCCCATGGCCCGGCCGACCGCGGCGAAGTCCGGGGTGTGCAGGTCCACGGCGAACGGGGGGATGCCGGCCCGGCGCATGCCGTCGCGGATCTCGGTGTAGCCGTGGTCGTTGACGACGACGACGGGCAGGGGCAGACGCTGCTCGACCGCCGTGGCCAGCTCGGCGAGCGAGAACATCAGCGCGCCGTCCCCGACCAGGGCGAGCACCGGCCGTCCCGGGGCGCCGACCCCGGCCCCGACGGCCGCGGGCAGGCCGTAGCCGAGGGTGGCGTAGACGGTGGGGTAGAGCAGCTGCGCCGGCGCGGACACCGGCCAGAAGTGCGCCGTCCCGTAGTAGGTGACCTGGGAGCTGTCCCCGGCCACGATGGTCTCCGGCGGGAGGGCGGCGGCCAGCGCCCGGTTGAGCTCGGCCCAGGGTCCCGCCTCGGGCGCGGCGGCTCCCGCGGAGTCCTCGCGGGCCTGCCGCGCCCGCGCCGGACCGTCCCGACGGGCGGCGGGCGGGTCGGTGGCCAGCAGCTCGGCGAGACGGGCGAGGACGGTCGCCGCGTCGCCGTGCAGGCCGACGGTGGGGGTCAGCCGCTTGGACAGCTGACCGGCCTCGACGTCCACCCGGATGGTCGTGCCGGGCAGGTCCGGCTCCCAGCCCCACAGCTCGGCGTCGGACAGGGCCGTCCCGACGACGAGCACCACGTCGGCGTCCGTCAGCAGCCGCTGCGCGGGCTCCAGCCGCACCGAGGCCCCCACCGAGAGGGGGTGCGTCTCGGACAGCACGCCCTTGCCGTTCACGGTCGTGACCACCGGTGCGTCCAGCAGCTCGGCGAGCACGCGGACGGTCCCTGCGGCGGCGACCGCGCCACGGCCGACCAGCAGCGCGGGTCGCTCGGCGCCGGCCAGCCGGCGGGCGGCGAGGACGAGGTCGTCGGCACCGGGACCGGGGTGGTCGGGGGCGGACAGCTGTCCCGGGTCCTCGCCGCTCCAGGCCTCGGTGAGGACGTCGAGCGGGACCTCGAGGAAGTGCGGGCGCTGCCGGTGGCCGCGCCAGTGCGCGAAGCTCTCGTGGACGGCGGCGGCCGCCTCCCCGGGGCTGGAGACGCGCACCGCGCGCTCGGCCACCGCGGCCATGTGTCCTCGCTGGTCCCGCATCTCGTGCAGCTCACCGACGTCGGCGCCCTCGAGACCCCGCGGGGGGCCGGGCGCCACCACGAGCAGCGGCACGGAGTCCCCGTGGGCGGTGCCCACCGGGGCGGCGACGTTGTTCACCGCGGGTCCGCTGGTGACGAAGCAGACGCCGGGCCGGCCGGTGGCGCGGGCGTACCCGTCGGCGGCGTAGCCGGCGCCCTGCTCGGACCGGGTGGTGACGTGGCGCAGCCTGCGGTGGGCCAGCGCCCGGTACAGCTCGAGGCTGTGGGTGCCGGGGATGCCGAAGACGTCGGTGACCCCCTCGGAGACGAGAGCGTCGACGACGGCCGAGCCCCCGTTGCGCACCGCGGTCATGCCCGGGCCGCCTCCGCCGGCGGCGTGCACGGCGCTCCGTCGACGGGGCCTCGCGACCGGTTCACGGGTGGACCTCCTGAGGACGGGACCGGCACGCCGGCCGGCGTGTCGCGCACGACACGGCTGGTCGCGGACAAGGTAGGGGCGAGGTGGGCCTGCGCCTAGAGCCGATCTGTAGCGTCCGCTCCGCACCGGTGGATGATCCGTCCACGGACACCCGCGATCACGTCCCGGGCGGCGCCGAGCCGCCGGCCGCGCCCGGTCGCGCCCCGTCCGGGACGGGCGGGCGGATCACGAAGTCGTCGTGGACGTCGAGGTGTGGCGCCCCGGCCATCGCCTCGCAGGCCTCGTGCAGCTCCAGGACGTGCGCCGGGGTGAGCGGGAGGGGGTGCTCGTCGGGCTGGTGGGTCGTCCCCAGCGGGTACAGCTGGCCGGGCGTCCTCGTCATCTCGACGTGGGCGCCGAGGACGACCGAGACCTCCTCCCGCCGCACGAGATCCGCGAGCCGGGCGGCGCTGCGCCGGTAGGCGGGCCAGTCCCGCACGGTGAGGAGGCCGGGGTAGAGCGTGTCGCCGGTGAACAGGGCCCCTGTCCGGGAGTCGTGGACGGCGATGTGCGTCGGCTCGTGCCCGGGGATCGGCAGGACGGTCACCCGCCGTCCGCCGAGCTCGAGCCCGGCCTCGCCGTCCGGCCAGTCCGGCAGGCCGAAGAACTCCGTCACCGCCGGGAGCGTCGGCGCCACCACGTGGGTGCGCGGCCGCCCGGTGAACTGGTCGTCCCCGGACACGTGGTCGCCGTGGGCGTGGGTGTGGGCGACGACCAGGTCCGGCTCGGGGACGCCGCGCTCGGTCGACCAACCGGTGACGACCTCGTCCACGGTGCGGCGCAGCGGCAGCGTCCGGTCGCGCGCGCCGGGGTCGGGCCGGGCGCCGGTGTCGAGCAGGAGGGCGCGACGGCGGCCGAGCAGGAGGTGGAGGAAGTTGGCCTCGAAGCTGTAGCACTTGCTCAGCCGGAGGACGAACGTGTCACGGTCCAGGCGGTGGACCTGGATCAGCGGATCGCTCGTCCCCGAGCAGTCCGCGGCGCCGTGGATCCACGCGACGGACTCGAGCGGTGTGGCCACCAGACCCCCAGCGTTGCCCCGGCGTCTCCTGGCGGCATCCTGCCCGGCGCCGCCGGCCTGCTGCCAGCTCCCCACCCGGGGCGCCGGGCGGACCCCGCAGGTGTGCGCGGGCTCACAGCGGTCGAGCGGCCGGTCGGGCGACCAGGCGGAAGCGACTGCTCACGGCGCGGTGTTCCACCCGACAGCCCGCCAGGACCCTCGCCCGCCGGCGAGGACGCCGGCGGGAGCACCATGAGAGCCCCTTCCCCCACGAGGAGCCCCGTGACCGCGACCATCGCGCCCGCCACCTCCGCCGTCGTCGGCGACGAGCGCACCCTCTCGCCGGCCGAGTACGAGACGTGGGCGGCGGAGATCCGCCGGCTGGCCGAGGAGCGCGGCGCGGTCGTCCTGGCGCACAACTACCAGGTGCCCGAGATCCAGGACGTCGCCCACTTCACCGGCGACTCGCTGTACCTCTCGCGCGTCGCGGCGCAGACCGACGCCCGCGAGATCGTCTTCTGCGGCGTCCACTTCATGGCCGAGACGGCGAAGATCCTCTCGCCGGACAAGACGGTGCTGCTGCCCGACCACGCCGCCGGCTGCTCGCTGGCCGACTCGATCACCGCCGAGCAGCTGCGCGAGTGGAAGGCCGAGCACCCCGGCGCCGTCGTCGTCAGCTACGTCAACACCACCGCCGCGGTGAAGGCCGAGACCGACGTCTGCTGCACGTCGTCGAACGCCGCCGACGTCGTCCGGTCCATCCCGGCCGACCGGGAGATCCTCTTCTGCCCCGACCAGTTCCTCGGCGCGCACGTCAAGCGCGTCACCGGGCGGGACGACATCCACGTGTGGGCGGGGGAGTGCCACGTGCACGCCGGGATCAGCCCGTCCGACGTCCGGGCGCAGGTGGCCGCGCACCCGGACGCCGAGATCCTCGTGCACCCCGAGTGCGGCTGCACCACCTCGGTCCTCGACCTGGTCAGCCACGGCGACCTGCCGGCCGACCGGACCCGCGTGCTGTCCACCGGCGGGATGGTCGAGGAGGCGGCGACCACCCGGGCCTCCCAGGTGCTGGTGGCCACCGAGGTCGGCATCCTGCACCAGCTGCGGGCGCTCAACAGCGGGACGGCGTTCATCCCGATGAACGAGCGCGCGGCCTGCCGCTACATGAAGATGATCACCCCGGCGAAGCTGCTGCGGACGCTGCGCACCGGCGAGGGTGCCGTCGACGTCGACCCGGAGACCGCCGCCCGCGCCCGCCGTGCCGTCGAGGCGATGATCGCCATCGGCGAGCCCGGCCGCGGCGGCGAATGAAGGACCCCTCCCTCCCCACCACTCGTTCCTCGTGGCGGGCCCCTGGGAGGGGGCCACCGGCGGGGCCCCGGGGGGCCCGCCCCTCAGCGCAGGACGTCGGCGGAGATGTCGGCGACGATCGCGCGGAACGTGCGGGTGTCGACCTCGTCGTCGGCGGTGACCCGGACGATGTCGGACACCTGCTGCCGCGACGTGGGCCGCACGGCCGCGGCCCGCGCGGCGGCGATCAGGTGGAGTTGCTGGACCCGGGCGTCGTTCGCGTCCTGCACCGGAGGGCGTCGGTTCTCGCGCATGCCGCGACGCTAGGCAGCGGCCCCGTCCGGCCCGGGCACGCGGGCGCGTGTCCGCGCCGGACGTGGACCCGTCCGTCACACCCGCCCCTCCAGGCGGTCAGGACACCGCCAGCGGTGCACCGGCCCGGTCGAGCCAGGTCTCCAGCCGGTCGGCCGGCAGCGGTGCGGAGTGCAGGTGGCCCTGGGTCTCGTCGCAGCCCAGCCCGGCCAGGTGGACCAGGGTCTCCTCGCGCTCGACACCCTCGGCGACCACCCGCAGCCCCAGCCGGTGCGCCAGTGTGATCGTGCTGGCCACGATGGCCTCCGTCCGCCCGTCGGTGAGCAGGTCGGCGGTGAAGGACCGGTCGAGCTTGAGCTCGGCGACCGGGAGGTCCCGCAGGTAGGACAGCGACGAGTACCCGGTGCCGAAGTCGTCGATGCTCACGGTCACGCCCAGGTCGGCGAGCCGGCCGACCACGGCCAGGCTGCGCTCCGGGTCGCTGAGCAGCACGCTCTCGGTGATCTCCAGGACCAGCCGGTCGGCCGGCAGCTGCGCGTCGCGCAGCAGCTCGGCCACCCGCCAGGGCAGGTCCACGTCGAGCAGGTTGCTCGCCGACAGGTTCACCGACATCCGCAGGTCCCGTCCGGCACGGCGCCAGGCCGCCGCCTGGGTCACCGCCCGGCGCAGCACCTCGTCGGTCAGCGGGCGCATGAGGCCGTGCACCTCGGCCAGGGGGAGGAACTCGGCGGGGGACAGCAGTCCCCGCTCGGGGTGCGCCCAGCGCACGAGCGCCTCCACGCCGACCGTCCGGCCCGTCGCGACGTCGACCTGCGGCTGGTGGTGCAGCACCAGACGGCCGGACCCGAGGCCGCTGCGGAGTTCCTCGACCAGCGCCAGGTTGCCGCGGTCGTCGCCGTGCTGGACGGCGTCGTAGACCGCCGTCCCGCCGCCGGCGCGCTTGGCGGAGTACATGGCGGCGTCGGCCTGCCGCAGGAGCTCGGTGGTGGTCGTGCGCCCCGCCCCGTCCGGGTCGCCGTCGTCCGTGCCCGGCCGGAAGGCCACGCCGATGCTGGCGGTCGCGTGCACCGACATGCCGCCCAGCGCGAACGGCTCGTCGAGCTGCTGGACGAGGCGCCGCCCCAGCGCGGCGCAGTCCTCGGCCGTGGCGCCGGGATCCAGCAGCGCGACGACGGCGAACTCGTCGCCGCCCAGCCGGCCCAGGACGTCGCCGGTCCGCAGCTGCCCGGTGAGTCGGCCGGCGACCAGCCGCAGGAGGTCGTCGCCGGCGGCGTGCCCCAGGCCGTCGTTGACCTCCTTGAACTTGTCCAGGTCCAGCAGGGCGAGCGCCATCGGCAGCTGCTCGCCGGCCAGCTCCTCGACCCGGCGCAGCACCGCGCGGCGGTTGGCCAGCCCGGTGAGCTCGTCGGTGAGTGCCTCCCGCCGGCTGATCGCCAGCTGGGCCAGCTCGCGCACGTTCATGAGCAGTCGCACGCCGGCACCCGCGATGGCCAGCGCCGCGCAGCAGCCGGCGAGGGTGGGGCCGCGCTCGACGAGGAGGACCACCGTCGAGGCCGCGATCACGACGAAGGCACCGATCGTCGACGCCGCGGGGTCGGCGGGGCGCGGGACGGCGCGGGCGGGCGAGAGCGCCGCGGCCAGCCCCACGAGGGCGGCGCCGGCGGGCTCGGTCGCCGTCGTCCAGCCGACCGTGCCGCCGCCGCCGGCGAGCAGGGTCCCCAGGTCGCCGGTCAGGGTCACGGTGACGGCGGCGGCGACCAGCCACGGCCGTGGGTCGTGCCGCAGGGACGCCAGAGCCGTCACGGAGAGGACGGTGCCGAGCAGCACCACCCCGGTGGCCACCTGGGCCAGCGGCGCCTGCACCTCCCACCACGGCCCGGCCGCCAGCGGCGAGCCGGACCGGACGAGGACGACGTTCAGCACGGCCACCGCGGCGAGCACCGCCGACACGCCGTTGAGCACGTCGTTCGGGTCGGCCAGGTGGCTGATCGAGCGGTTCCACCGCACCAGGCCGCTGTGGACGAGGGGGAAGGTCAGCACCGGCGCCCAGGCGACCGGGGCGGCCGCGAGGTGGGCGGTCGACCCGGACAGCCCCAGTACCGCCCCGACCGCGACCGCGACGGAGAAGACGACCGAGCCGAGGGCCAGCCGGCCCCAGACCACCCGCTCCTGCGGCAGCCGCCGGGCCCGCCACACGAGCAGCCCGCAGAAGGCGGCCTGCAGGCCCAGGCCGCCGAGCAGGCCGGCCGGCCCGGGGCCCGGTGCACCGGGGAGGACGGACCGGTGCACGACCACCGTGACGACGGCGGCCAGCGGCACGGGGAGGGCCACGAGGAGCACCCACCGCGGGAGGCCGGGCAGGAGCCGGGTGCGGGCAGGACCGGTCATGCCAGGGGAATCGGACGGCGGCGACTCGGTGTGGAGGCGACTCACCCCAAGGGGGCGGCCCCGGATCCTGGTGGCGCCTCAGATCCGGGTGAACAGGTAGACCGAGACCGCGACGCCGAAGGTCACGATGAGCACCCGCAGCGGCGTCGCCGGGATGCGGGTGGCCACCCGCGCGCCGAGGAACCCGCCGACCAGGCTGGCCGGCGCGGCCACGGCGACGACCGCCCACGCCACCGGTCCGAACAGGCCGAAGACGACGACGGTCACGGTCGCCGTCACCGCGGAGAACGCCGACTTCAGCGCGTTGGCCAGCGGCAGCCGGTGCAGCGCGGTGCCGAGGACGCCGACCAGGATGACGCCCAGCGCCCCGCCGAAGTAGCCGCCGTAGACGGTGGCGAGGAAGAGCGCGAGGTAGAGCCACCAGGGGTCGCGGGTGGTGGTGTCCTCGTGGGCGCGCAGCCGGCGGGTGAGCAGCGGCTGCAGCGCCAGCAGCAGGCTGGCCAGCAGCACCAGCACCGGGACGACGACGTCGAAGGCCTCCGACGGCGTCGTCAGCAGCAGCACGCTGCCCGCCACGCCGCCGAGCACCGACACCACACCCAGCCGGACCAGCCGCCCGCGCTGGCCGGCGTACTCGCGGCGGAAGCCGAGCATGCCGCCGAGGTAGCCCGGCCACTGCGCCACCGAGTTGGTGACGTTGGCCGGCACGGTCCCCAGCCCGAGCGCGACCAGGGTGGGGAAGAGGATGAGCGAGCCGCCGCCGGCGATCGAGTTGACCGCGCCGGCACCGAGCGCGACCGCGGCGGCGACGAGCAGGTCGGCGGCGGACACGAGCGGGCAGCCTACGGTGACCGCATGCGCCTCCCCGCCCCGGCGACCTGGCTGGCCACCGCCCTCGGCTCGTCCGGCGTGCTGCACCTGGTGCGGCCGCGGACCCTCCAGCCACTGGTGCCGCCGGAGCTCGGTGACGCCCGCGCCTGGGTGCTCGGCACCGGGGTGGCGGAGATCGTCACGGCCGCGCTGCTGACCGCACCGGCGACCCGGCGGGCCGGCGGCTGGTCGGCCGCCGGGCTGCTCACCGGCTTCGTGCCGGCGCACCTGCAGCAGTTCCGGCTGGCGGGCGGACGGCCGGTGCCCCTGGCGATCGCCGCCGTCCGGCTGCCGCTGCAGGCGCCGCTGGTCGCCGCGGCGCTGCGGGTGGCCCGGGGACGCTGATGGCCGACGTCGTCCTGGTGCACGGCGCCTGGCACGGCTCGTGGAGCTGGCGCCGGGTCGTGCCGCCGCTGTGGGCGGCCGGGCACCGCGTCGTGACGGTGACCCTGACCGGCCTGGGCGAGCGGGCGCACCAGCTCTCGCCGGCGGTCACGCTCGGCACGCACGTCGACGACGTCGTCACCGCCGTGCGGGCCGAGGAGTGCCGGGGTGCGGTCCTAGTCGGTCACAGCTACGGCGGCATGGTGGTCACCGGTGCCGCCGACCGGCTGGGTGAGGAGGTGGGCGCGCTGGTCTACGTCGACGGCGTCGTCCCGCTGCCGGGGGAGTCCTGGTCGACCCGCAACCCGCCGGAGGTCCAGGCGGTCCGGCGCGCGGCGATCGAGCGCACCGGCGTCCTGCCGGCGCCGCCGCCCTCGGCGTTCGGGCTCACCGGCGCGGACGCCGACTGGGTGGCCCGCCGGCAGACGCCCCAGCCGGGCGGGGTCTACGACGACCCGGTGTCCTTCGACCTCGAGCGCTGGCTCGCGCTCCCGCGCACCTACGCCGACTGCACCAGCCCGGCGCTGGCGACCGTCGAGCCGGCCAAGCAGCTGGTCCGGTCGCAGCCCGGGTGGGAGGTCGTGCGGCTCGCCACCGGGCACGACCCGATGGTCAGCGCGCCGGCCGAGCTGGCCGAGGTCCTGCTGCGGGTCGCCGGGCGCTGACCGGCCGGGGCAGACTCGGGTGCTGTGACCGCCGAGTCCGATCAGCCCTACGAGCCCCTGCCCGACGACTGGCAGCGCGCCCTGGTGATCGTCGCCCACCCCGACGACATCGAGTACGGGCCCGCGGCGGCCGTCGCCGTGTGGACCGCCGCCGGCCGTGACGTCCGGTACGTGCTGGCCACCAGCGGCGAGGCCGGCATCGCCGGGTTGCCGCCGGAGGCCGCCGGGCCGGTGCGCGAGGAGGAGCAGCGGCGGTCCGCGGCGGCGGTGGGGGTGTCGGTGGTCGAGTTCCTCGGCCACCCCGACGGGCGGCTGAGCGAGGGGCTGGACCTGCGCCGCGCGCTGGCCGCGGCCATCCGGCGGCACCGGCCCGAGCTGGTCGTGACGGTGCACTTCGGTGAGACCTGGACGCCAGCCGGGATGGCGCCGGCCTACTGGAACAGCGCCGACCACCGGGCACTGGGTCACTCGGTCCTCGACGCCGTCGGGGACGCGGCGAACGAGTGGATCTTCCCCGAGCTGGCCGACCCGGAGCCGTGGCAGGGCGTGCGGTGGATCGCCGTGGCGACGCCGGTGGAGGTGACGCACGTCGTCGACGTGACCGACGCCCTGGAGACGGCGGTGGCCTCGCTGCTGGAGCACCGGCGGTACCTGGCCGCGCTGTCGGACGACCCGGTCGAGGAGCAGGCGCGCCGGCAGGTGGAGATGGCGACGGCGGCCTCGCCGCGCTCGGGCGGACGGCGGGTGGCCGGCTTCGCCCTCTACGCCGGCTGAGCCGCGTGCCGCGGGGACGCGGAGCCGAGGGGTCCTCGGCGCCGCGTCCCCGCGACCGGGGCTGTCAGGGGTTGAAGCTGACGTGGACGTGGTCCATGTGGTTGGCCGTGGCCGAACCGCGGTCCTCCATCGCCTGCCACCCCGAGCCGCCGATCATGTAGATCCGCTGCTGCCAGATGACGTAGTCGACCTTGAACCGCGCGGCGTTGTCGATCACGTACTGGGCGACCGCACTGCCCTTGCCGCTGTCGCTGTAGACCATGAAGTCGGCGGCGAGCTGCTGGGTGGGGGAGTGGCCGGGACGCGTGTAGACGGTGGACACCGAGTGGGTCTGCGCGACCTCGGCGACCACCGGGCGCACGTGCGGCGCCCAGGCGCTGTAGGCGGTCGAGGTGGAGGTCGGCGCGCCCGTCAGGTTGGTCGAGACGGCGGGTGCGGCGGCGGG
>NZ_JBFNXQ010000050.1:0-36857 GCF_041018925.1 Geodermatophilus maliterrae | reverse complement strand
CGGGGCCGCCGGTCGACAGCGGCGGGTCCAGGGGGCGCACCGGCTCGGCCAACAGCGCGGCGAAGCCCCCGACGGGGTCCAGGGTGGCCGGCTGCACCGGGCCGACGGTGACCGCGGACGGCCCGGCGCCGGAGGACCCCGGCGGGGACGGGTCGTCCGGCGGGGCGTCGGGCGCGCGGGTCTGGGTGACGGCGGACAGCCGGACGACGCGGTCGCGGCCGCTGCGCTTGGCGTCGTAGAGGACGCCGTCGGCCGCGGCGAACAGCGTGCGCCGGTCGTCGCCGCGGGTGGCCGACGCGATGCCCACGCTGATGGTGACCGGGACGGTGACACCCAGGGCGGTCCAGTCGTGGCCGGCGACGGCGCGGCGCACCCGCTCGAGCGCGTGCTCGGCCTGCTCGGCGGTGGTGTCGGGCAGCAGGACGACGAACTCGTCGCCGGCCCAGCGGCACACCTCGTCGGTGTCGCGGCAGCCGGCCAGCAGCAGGTCGGCGACCGCCCGCAGCACCGCGTCGCCGCCGGGGTGCCCGACGGCGTCGTTGATCGACTTGAACCGGTCGACGTCGACGACGGCCAACGCCGGCGTGGTGCCCGCGCTGAGCAGGCCGTCGAGCCGGGCCTCGGCGTAGCGGCGGTTGGGCAGGCGGGTGAGCGGGTCCTCGTAGGCCTGACGGCGCAGCTGACCGGCCGCCCGCTCGTTCTCCAGCAGGCTCTTGCGCCGGCCGAACAGCTCCACCCAGCGGGTGCGCCGCTCGTCGACCCGGTCCAGCTCGTCGGCCAGGTAGGCCTGCAGGTAGGGCAGCGCGCGGCCGGCGTCGTCGAGCTCGGCGTGCAGCGTGCACAGCTCCCGCAGCGCGGCGCGGCGCAGCCGGGGCAGGCCGTGCTCGGTGGCCAGCGCGAGGGCCTTGGCCAGCTGCTCGTCGGCGCTCCGGCCGTCGTCCTGACGGCGCAGCGCGCGGCCGAGGGCGAGCAGCGCCGAGGCGAGCAGGGCGCGGTCGCCGGTGGCACTGGTGATCCGGACGGCGGCGCGCAGCTGCCCCGTGGCGGCGGCGTGCTCGCCCAGCCCGACGAGCCCCCAGCCGTGCACGACCTGGGCGGCGACGATGCCCTCGGCCTCGGGTGGCAGCTGGGCCAGCGCCTGCTCGGCCAGCCGGCGGGCCTCGGCGAAGTGCGGGCGGGCCGACTCCGGTTCGCCGTCGTCGAGCAGGGCCTCGCCCAGCTCGGCGCACAGCTCGCCCAGGCAGGTCGCCGCGCGGGCGGCCAGCACGGCGGGTTCGCCGTCGTCGGGACCGAGGGCACCCCGCTCGGCGGCCGCCGTGGCGGCCTCCAGGGCGCGGCGCTGGTAGTCCAGGGCCAGCGGCATGAGCTCGAGGTCGGCCAGGACGCCGGCGAGGCTGCCCAGCGTGTCGACCAGCAGGGCGCTCGGGGTCAGGCCGGGGTCCAGCAGGCTCGCAGCCTCGACCGCCTCGTCCATCGCCGCGTCGATCCGGCGGGACAGCAGCTCGATGCGGGCGTGCCGGGCGAGGCCCGCGGCGCGCTGCAGGTCGTCGTCGGAGGCGTCGAAGGCGGCCTTGGCCGAGCGCACGAGCGCGATGGCCAGGGCGGCGTGCGAGGCCGACTCCGAGCGCGGGTCCCCGTCGGGGCCGTCCTCGGCACCGTCGAGCAGGTCGGCGACGCCGGCGTGCAGGTCCAGCGACTCGGTGGCCTCGGGGGCGTCCAGCGGCTCGCCGACGAGGGTGAAGCCGGCGACGCGCAGCCGGCGCACCAGCAGCTCGGCGCGCAGCGTGTCGGCCCAGGCACGGCCCAGGGACGGCGGGGCCGCGTCGTCGTCCGTGGCCGGGCGGCCGGCCTCGGAGGGCCCGGCTTCGTACGGCGAGGAGGGGTCGACGACCGACAGCAGCCGCTCGGCGTCGTCGAGCTGCCAGTTGGCGAGGGCAGCGGTCACCCGTTGGTGCAGGGCTCCGGGTGGCACCAGCGCACTGTGCACGCCGGGTCCGGGGGAGTCGAGCACCGCCGGGCGGGCGCGCCGCGGGGACGACGTCAGGTCGCCCGTCGTGTCACTGGCGTCCCAGGCGGAGGGTCCCGTCACGCCGACGTCCCCTCGGGCGGGGCGCCGTCGACCGGGGTCGCCTCGTCCACCCCGCCGTCCCCGGCCCCGCCGTCGACCCCGCCGTCGACCAGGCCGGGGGCGCGGACCCGGTTGCGCCCGCCGCGCTTGGCGGAGAACAGGTGCAGGTCGGCGGTGTCGAACAGCGAGCGCCAGCCGGCCGGCTCGGCCGCCTCGTCGGCGACCGCCGGGGCGGTGGCCACCCCGATGCTCACGGTGATCGGCTCGTTGAGCGGCAGGTCGCGCCAGTCGGCGTCGGCCACGGCCGCGCGCAGCCGCTCGACGGCGGCCAGCGCCTGGCCCTGGGTGGCCGTCGGCAGCACGACGAGGAACTCGTCGCCGGCCCACCGGTAGACCTCGTCGCCGACCCGGCTGTGCTCGCGCAGCAGCGCGGCCACCCGGCGCAGCACCTCGTCGCCGTGGGAGTGCGAGGTGTCGTCGTTGACCTCCTTGAACCGGTCGACGTCGACGACGGCGAGCGACAGCGGCTCGCCGCCCAGCCGCAGGCCGCTGAGCCGGCGCTCGGCGCTGCGCCGGTTGCCCAGGCCGGTGAGCGGGTCCTCGAGGGCGTGCCGGCGCAGGACGGCGGCCTGCCGCTCGACCTCGCGCAGCCGGCTGCGGCGCACGAACATCTCCGCCCACAGCGCGCGGCTGCGCGCGTGGGCCTGCCCGGTGTCGGCGCGGTAGGCGTCCAGCCAGTGCAGCGCGTCGGCCGGGCGGCCCATCGCGGCGGTGGCCTGGCCGAGCTCGAGCAGGCACTGGCGGTAGCGACGGCGGTCGGCGGTCGCGGCGAAGGCGCCGGCGGCGTCGACGAGCAGGTCGGCAGCCTCCTCGCCGTGCCCGCCGCCGCTGTGCAGCTGGGACAGCCGGCCGAGCAGCCGCGCCAGCGCCAGGTCGGTGTAGCCGCGCAGCCAGGTGCTGCCGGTGCGGTGCACCCGCCGGTGCACCCGGCGCAGCGGGCCGAGGGCGTCGTCGAGGTCGTCGTGGCAGACCAGCGCCCACGCCTGGACGACGTCGAGCCGGTCGAGGTCGTCGGGGTCGGGCTCGAAGCCGAGCTGCCGGGCGTCGGTGGCGCAGGCCAGCGCGTTCTCGGCCAGCTCGCGTGACCGCGTGACGTCCCCGCGGCGGCGCAGCGTCTGCGCCAGCTCGGTGGACTGCTGGGCGCACAGCCGCAGCAGCTGCCAGCGGTCGGCGAGGTCGGGCAGGGCGCCGGCGATCCGGTGGCCCAGCTCGGCCTGGTCGAGGGCGAGCTCCTCCAGGTCGAGCGCGGTGAGGGTCAGGGACAGCCACAGGTGGGCCTGGTGCAGCGCGCGCGGGGCCTCGGCGGCGTCGGGAGGCGTCACCTGCTCGGTGAGCAGGCTCGCGTCGATGGCCAGCAGCATCGCCGCGTCGAGGTGGTCGGCGGCCGCCTCGACGTGGGCCAGGTAGGCGAGGACCAGCGCGGTCGACGCCGACGGTCGGCAGGTGCCCAGGACCTCGCGCGCGGCGGCGACGGCGGCGGCCGTGGCGTCCCGGTCGCCGTCGACCAGCCCGCGGCGGGCGACCAGCGCGTGCCGCCAGGAGACCCACCGCGGCTCGCTGGCGGCGGCCAGCGAGGGCTCGACGGCATCGAGCTCGGCGCGGAAGGCGGGGACGTCGTCCCGGCCGCTGGCCGCCAGGACACGCCACAGCGCAGCGTCGAGGTCACCGTAGGTGACGGAAACCGAGCCGGGGGTCACGCATCCCTCCCACTCGACACTGGTCGTCCGGCCGCGGCCGGCAGCGAGGCAGCTCCCCCCGGACGGGGCCCGTGGCCCCGGTCCGACCGCACTACCCTCGTCGGGTGCCCCAGACGCCTCCGACGCGGTTCGCCTACCTCGGTCCCGAGGGTACCTTCGCCGAAGCAGCACTGAGCAGTGTCGTCGCCCCTGGTGAGGGTGTGCGGCAGCCGGCGGCGAGCGTCCCCGCCGCCCTCGCCGCCGTCCGCGCCGGCGAGTCCGACGCGGCCCTGGTGCCGCTGGAGAACTCGGTCGAGGGCCCGGTCCCGGCCACGATGGACGGGCTGTCCGACGGCGCCCCCCTGGTCATCACGCGCGAGGTGTTCCTGACCGTCGCGTTCGTCCTCGCCGTCCGGCCCGGCACGCGGCTCGCCGACGTCCGCGGCGTCGTCAGTCACCCGCACGCCCTCGCGCAGACGGCGCGCACGCTGGCCGGGCTGCTACCCGGCGTCCCGGCGCTGCCGGCCTCCTCGACCGCCGGCGCGGCCCGGGCGGTCGCCGAGGGTGAGCACGACGCGGCGGTGTGCGCGCCGATCGCCGCCGAGCGCTACGGCCTGGTGCCGCTGGCCGACGACGTCGCCGACCACCCCGGCGCGGTCACCCGGTTCGTGCTGGTGGCGCCGCCGGGCGCGCTGCCCGCGCCGACCGGCAACGACAAGACCTCGCTGGTGGCCGTCGTCGGCGACCGCACCGGCGCGCTGCTCGACCTGCTCGCGGAGTTCGCCGTCCGCGGGATCAGCCTCACCCGCATCGAGTCGCGGCCCACCCGGGAGCGCCTCGGCGTCTACTCGTTCTCCCTCGACTGCGAGGGGCACGTGGCCGACGCCCGGGTGGGGGAGGCCCTGGCCGCGCTGCACCGGGTGTGCGACGACGTCCGCTTCCTCGGCTCCTACCCGCGCGACGACGGCCGGACCAACCGCCCGGTGCCCGACGTCGCCGCCGACGCGGCGTTCGCCGACGCCGGCGCCTGGCTCGATCGACTGCGCGCCGGCCAGGTCTGAAGGAGGACCCCGTCCCGGGTCGCGGGTCCCGGAGTCCAGTTCCTGGCCGGCGTCGTGCTCTGGTCCGGATGCGGACCGGAGCACGACCGTTCAGACCGGCGCGGGTTCCCGCTCTCGCTCCGGCTCCGGCCGGCGCGCGAGCCGGCTCGGCCACCAGGTGCGGTCCCCGAGCAGCGCCACCGCGGCCGGCACCAGCAGCGAGCGGACCACGAAGGTGTCGAGCAGCACGCCGAAGCCGACCAGGAACGCCAGCTGCACGAGGAACAGCAGCGGCAGCACCGACAGCGCCCCGAACGTCGCGGCCAGCACCAGCCCGGCGGAGGTGATCACGCCGCCGGTCACCGCCAGCGCGCGCAGGACGCCGTCGCGGGTGCCGTGCCGCGCGGACTCCTCGCGCGCCCGCGTCATGAGGAAGATGTTGTAGTCGATCCCCAGGGCCACGAGGAACACGAACCCGATGAGCAGGATGCCGGGGTCGCTGCCGGGGAAGCCGAAGACGTCGTCGAACAGCAGCGCGGCCACCCCGACCGTGGCGCCGACGCTGAGCACCACGGTGGCCACCAGCAGCAGCGGGGCCACCAGCGCGCGGAGCAGCAGCGCGAGGACCACGCTGATCACCACCAGCACGCTCGGCACGATCACCCGCAGGTCGCGCGCCGCCGTCTCCCGGGCGTCGAGGTTGCTGGCGGTGTCACCACCTACGAGCGCGGCCGGGTCGGCGTCGTCCAGGGTGGTCCGCAGCCCGGAGACGACGTCGAGGGCCTCGGTGCTGTCGGCCGGGACGGCGAGGGTCACGTCGAGGCGGACCAGGCCGTCCACCACCAGCGGGCCGGCGCCCGGCTGCGGCGGGCCGCCGGCGCCGGTGAACGGGGCGACGGTGGCGACGCCGTCGGTGGCCGCCGCCGCCTCGGCGACGGCCGGCCACGAGTCCTCCGGCGTGACGACGACGGTCGGGCTCCCGGAACCGGCGTCGAAGTGGCGGCCCAGCGCCTCCTGGCCGTCGACGCCGTTGGACTCGCCGCGGATGGCGTCGCTGAAGGTGATGCCGCTGGCGTCGTAGGTGGGCGCGAACAGCGCCGCGGCGACCAGGGCGAGCGTGCTGATCGCCAGCACCCGCCGCGGACGCCGGCCCACGAGCGCGGCCACCCGCTGCCAGCCGCGGCCCTCCGTCGCCGGCTCCCCGGCGTGCGGCCGGAAGGGCCAGAACGCGGCGCGGCCGAGCAGGGTGAGCACGGCGGGCAGGAAGGTCAGCGCCGCGACGACGGCCAGCGTGACGCTGACCGCGGAGATCGGCCCGAGCCCGCGGTTGGAGCTCAGGTCGGAGAACAGCAGGCAGAGCACGCCGAGGACGACGGTCGCCCCGGAGGCCACGATCGGCTCCCACGAGCGGCGCAGCGCCGTCCGCATGGCGGTGAACCGGGACTCCTCGCTCCGCAGTTCCTCGCGGTAGCGGGCGACCAGCAGCAGGCCGTAGTCCGTGGCGGCCCCGACGACGAGGATCGAGGCGATGCCCTGGCTCTGGCCGTTGACCGTGATGAGGCCGCCGTCGGCGAGCAGGTAGGCGACCGCGTTGCCGGCGGTGAGGGCCAGGCCGGCGGTGCCGATGACGAGGAAGGGCAGCAGCGGGCTGCGGTAGACGACCAGCAGGATCAGCAGGACGACGCCGAACGCGGCGAGCAGCAGCAGTCCGTCGATGCCGGCGAAGCCGTTGGCGAAGTCGGCGAAGATCCCGCCCGGTCCGGTGACGAACGACGAGGTGCCGTCGACGGCGATGGTGTCCCGCAGGTCCCCGACCACCGTCACGATCTCGTCGCCGACGTCCGGGGTGATCGGCAGGAGCGCCTGCACCGCCTCGCCGTCCGCCGAGGGGATCGGCGGGGAGGGCTGCCCGGCCAGGAAGCCGGCCTCCTCGGCGACCGCGGTGGCCTCCTGCAGGCGCTGCCCGATCTGCGCGAGCGTGGCCTGGTCGAGGGGGCCGTCGCCCTCCCACAGCAGGATCGCCGGGATCGCCTCGGTCGGGGAGAAGCCCTGCTGCAGCTCGGCCACCCGGGTGGACTCCGCGCTGTCGGGGAGGAAGGCGGCGGTGTCGTTCTCCTGCAGCTCGGTCAGCCGGCCGCTGAGCGAGCCGAGCGGTCCGGCCGCGCCCACCCAGAGCAGGACGACGACGAGGGGGAGCAGCCAGCGGGCCCGGCGCGCCATGATGTGATCCTCTCGACGGCCGATCATCTCGATGATCGAGAGAATAGAGGTGGGGCGGGTGGCGCGCAACGACGACGAGCGGGCCGAGGTGGCCCTGCTGCTGCGCCGGCTCAGCGTGGAGCTGGACGCGGTCGGCCAGCGCTTCGCCGACGTGCACGGACTGGGCCGCACCGACGTCCGGGCGATCGTGGCCATCATGGACGCCGCCCGTGCCGGGCAGCCGCTGACCGCGGGCGGCCTCGGCGCGGCGGTGTCCCTCAGTTCGGCGTCGGTGACCGCGCTCGTCGACCGGCTCGAGCGGGCGGGTCACGTGCACCGGGTGCGAGACCCCGCCGACCGCCGCCGCGTGGTGCTGGAGATGTCGCAGTCCGCGATGACGGCGGGCGCGGCGTTCTTCGGCGGGCTGCAGCGCGAGATCGTGGCGGCGATGGAGGGGTTCTCCGACGCCGACCTCGCCGTCGTCCGGCGGTTCCTCACCGGGGTGATCGAGGTGGTCGCCGCCCACCACCAGCGCCCCTGACCTACAGGTAGAGGCCGGTGGACTCCTCGATCCGCTCGGCGGCGACGGCGTGCACGTCCCGCTCGCGCAGGATGACCAGCTCCTCGCCGTGCACCTCGACGTCGTGCTGGTCCTCGGGGGAGAAGAGCACCTGGTCGCCGACCTTCACCTGGCGCACGCTCGAGCCGACGCCGCGCGCCTCGCCCCACACCAGCCGCTTGGCCACCTGGGCCGTGGCGGGGATGAGGATGCCGCCGGTGGAGCGCCGCTCGCCGTCCTCGCGGCGCAGGGCCACCAGGATCCGGTCGTGCAGCATCTTGATCGGCAGCCCGCTGCCCTTGGCGACGTCCCCAGGCACGGCGATCACCGTACGCGGGGTCCTCATCCCCAGCCGAGCTCGTGCAGCCGCTCGTCGCTGATGCCGAAGTGGTGGGCGATTTCGTGGACGACGGTCACCGTGACCTCCTCGACCACCTCGTCGGCGGTCGAGCAGATGTCGCAGATGGCCTCGCGGTAGACCATGATCCGGTCGGGCAGCGCCCCGCCGTACTGCCAGCCGCGCTCGGTCAGCGCGTACCCCTCGTAGAGGCCGAGCAGGTCCGGCTCGTCCTCGTTGCGGTCCTCGACCAGCACGACGACGTTGTCCAGCAGCGCCATCAGCTCGGCCGGGACGGCGTCGAGCGCGTCGGCGACCAGCGACTCGAAGACCTCCCGCGGGAGCGGCCTCACCAGCTGGTCGGCAGCGGCCGGCCCTCCTCGTAACCGGCCGCGCTCTGCACGCCCAGGACGGCGCGCTCGTGCAGCTCGTCGATGGTGCGCGCGCCGGCGTAGGTGCACGACGAGCGCACGCCGGCCACGATCTGGTCGATCAGGTCCTCGACGCCCGGCCGGGCCGGGTCGAGGTACATCCGCGAGGAGGAGATGCCCTCCTCGAACAGGCCCGCGCGGGCCCGCTCGAAGCCGCTCTGCGCCGCCGTCCGGGCCTTGACCGCCCGGGCCGAGGCCATGCCGAAGGACTCCTTGTAGAGCCGGCCGTTCCCGTCGTCGTGGATGTCGCCGGCGCTCTCGTACGTGCCGGCGAACCAGGAGCCGACCATCACGTTCGCCGCGCCGGCGGCCAGGGCCAGCGCGATGTCGCGCGGGTGCCGCACGCCGCCGTCGGCCCACACGTGCCTGCCGAGCGCCCGGGCGGCGGCGGCGCACTCCTCGACCGCGGAGAACTGCGGCCGCCCGACGCCGGTCATCATCCGCGTGGTGCACATCGCACCGGGGCCCACGCCGACCTTCACGACGTCGGCGCCGGCCTCGACCAGGTCGCGGGTGCCCTCGGCGGTGACCACGTTGCCGGCCACCACCGGCACCGACCCGGCCACCGACCGCACCGCGCGCACCGCCTCGACCGCCTTCTCCTGGTGGCCGTGCGCGGTGTCGACGACGAGCACGTCGACACCGGCGGCCAGCAGCGCCGACGCCTTGCCGGCGACGTCGCCGTTGATGCCGACGGCGGCCGCGGTCAGCAGCCGGCCGTCGGCGTTGACCGCGGGCGTGTAGAGCGTGGAGCGCAGCGCGCCCTTGCGGGTGACGACGCCGACCAGCCGGTCGCCCTCGACCACCGGCGCGGCGCTGACCCGCTCCTCGGAGAGCACGTCGAAGACCTTCGGCAGGTCGGTGCCCGCCGGCACGGTCAGCGGGTGCGCGGCCATGACCTGGTCGAGCTGGCTGAAGCGGTCCACGCCCTGGCAGGCGCCGTCGGTCACCACGCCGACGGGCGCGCCGCCCTCGTCGACCACCACGACGATCCCGTGCGCCCGCTTGGTCATCAGCGACAGCGCCTCGCCGACCGTCGAGCTCGGCGCCAGGGTGATCGCGGTGTCGTAGACGGGGTGCCGGGCGTGCACCCACGAGACGACCTCGCCGACGACGTCGACCGGGATGTCCTGCGGCAGCACCGCCAGCCCGCCGCGGCGGGCGACCGTCTCGGCCATCCGCCGGCCGCTGATCGCCGTCATGTTCGCGACGACGACCGGGATGGTCGTGCCCACCCGGTCCGGCGTGGTCAGGTCGACCTCGAGCCGGGAGCCCACGGTGCTGTGGTTGGGCACCATGAAGACGTCGGCGTAGGTCAGGTCGGTGGCCGGCCGGTTGCCGCCGAGGAAGCGCATGTGCCCAGTGTCCCAGTTCGGCCGGAGCCGGAGGCCCGGGAGGCGATCCGCACGTCCCGCGCGCCGACACGTGTGGGGAGCTCCACCTGCCCCGACGAGGTGAGGGGTCCGGTCGTCGTCCGGGGGGAGCCGGCACCGCCACCTACGATCGGGGGGTGATCGACCTGCGCCTGGTGCGCGAGCACCCCGACGTCGTCCGTGCCAGCCAGCGTGCCCGCGGCGCCGACGAGTCCCGGGTCGACGCGCTCCTGGCCGCCGACGCCGACCGCCGCGCGGCCGTCAAGCGGGCCGACGACCTGCGCGCCGAGCAGAAGGCGGCCTCCCAGGCGGTGAGGAAGGCCTCCCCCGAGGAGCGTCCCGCGGTGCTCGAGCGCGCCCGCGCGCTGGCCGCCGAGGTCAAGGAGGCCGAGGAGGTCCAGCGGCTGGCCGACGCCGCGCTGCGCGAGGCGCACCTGTCCATCCCGAACGTCGTCCACGACGGCGTCCCGCCCGGTGGTGAGGACGACGCGGTGACGCTGCGCACCGTCGGCGAGGTGCCCGGCTACGACTTCGCCGTCCGCGACCACCTGGAGATCGGCGAGGCGCTCGGCGCGATCGACACCGAGCGCGGCGCCAAGGTCTCCGGCGCCCGCTTCTACTTCCTCACCGGCCCGGGCGCGCTGCTGGAGTTCGCCCTCGCCCAGCTGGCGATCACCCGGGCGGTCGCGGCCGGCTTCACCCCCGTCATCGCCCCCGCGCTCGTCCGCCCCGAGGCCATGGAGGGCACCGGGTTCCTCGGCGAGCACGACGAGGAGGTGTACCGGATCGAGCGCGACGACCTGTACCTCGTCGGGACGTCGGAGGTCGCGCTGGCCGGCATGCACGCGAACGAGGTGCTCGACCTCCCGGCCGGGCCGCGCCGCTACGCCGGCTGGTCGTCCTGCTTCCGCCGCGAGGCCGGCAGCTACGGCAAGGACACCCGCGGCATCATCCGCGTGCACTGGTTCGACAAGGTCGAGATGTTCAGCTTCTGCCGGCCCGAGGAGGCCGCCGCCGAGCACCTGCGGCTGCTGGCCTGGGAGGAGGAGTTCCTCCAGGCCCTCGAGCTGCCCTACCGCGTGGTCGACATCGCCGCCGGCGACCTGGGCACCAGCGCCGCGCGCAAGTACGACATCGAGGCGTGGTTCCCCAGCCAGGGCACCTACCGCGAGCTGACCAGCACGTCGGACTGCACCACCTTCCAGGCCCGCCGGCTGGCCATCCGCTACCGCGACGAGGACGGGAAGCCGCAGACGGCGGCCACGCTCAACGGCACGCTGTGCGCGATCGCCCGCACCATCGCCTGCCTGCTCGAGGTGCACCAGCGCGCCGACGGCTCGGTGCACGTCCCGGTCGCGCTGCGGCCGTGGCTGGGCGGGCACGAGGTCCTCGCGCCGGGCATGACGCTGGCCGCGCCGGTGCCCCCGGCCGCCGCATGAGCGGGACCGCGCCCCGCGCCGTCATCTCCGGGCACGTCCCCTCCCCGGAGGCCGACCGCGTGCTGGAGCTCGGCGACCTCGGTGGCTGGCGCCCGAAGCTGGTGGCCAGCGACCTCGACGGCACCCTGCTCACCTCCGAGGGCGTGGTCAGCCCGCGCACGCGGGCGGCCCTGGAGGCGTGCTGGGGCGCCGGCATCCCCGTCGTCGGCGTCACCGGGCGCGGGCCGCGGTTGTTCGACAGCGTGCGCACGGCGCTCGACGGGCGGGGCATCGCCGTCCTCGCCCAGGGTGGCTACGTCGTCGACCTCGAGCACGACGAGGTGCTGCGCACCGTCGGCCTGCCACGGGAGCAGGCGACCGCGGTGATCGAGCGCATCGAGGAGATCGCCGGTGACCTGATCGTCGCCGTCGAGGACGCCGCGGAGCAGGGCGAGGTGCACTCCCCGCTGCGGGTGCAGCACGGCTTCGACTGGCCCTACCCGGAGCCGGCGCACCTGCTGCCGCGGCACGCCGTCCTCCCCGAGGGCGCGGTGCTGAAGGTCTTCCTCCGCTCCTCCACGCTCGGCCAGGACGAGCTGCTCGCGCGCGCCCGGCGGGTGGTCGACCCCATCGAGGCCGAGGTGACCCACGCGGGGCTCGGCTTCATCGAGGTGCTGCCGCCCGGCGTCACCAAGGCCACCGGCCTGGCCGTCGCGCTCGACCGGTACGGCGTCGGCTTCGGCGACGTGCTCGTCTTCGGCGACATGCCCAACGACCTACCGATGATCACGGCGGTCACCGAGGCCGGCGGTCGCGCGGTCGCCGTCGCCAACGCGCACCCGGCGGTCCGGGCGGCCGCGGGCGGGAGGACCGGCGGGCACGACGCCGACGGCGTGGCGCGCTACCTCGAGGCGGTGCTGGCCGGTGTCTGACTGGCGTCCGCGGCTGATCGCCAGCGACATGGACGGCACGCTGCTGCGCTCGGACGACACCGTCAGCGACGCGACGGTGGTCGAGCTGGAGCGCTGGCGGGCTTCCGGCGTGCCCGTCGTCCTGGCCACCGGCCGGCCGCCGCGGTGGATGCGGCGGATCCGGGAGGTGCTCGGGTCGGGCACCGCGGTCTGCTGCAACGGTGCGGTGCTGCTCGACCTCGAGCGGTTCGAGGTCGTCGAGGAGGACGCACTGCCGCCCGACGTCCTGCGGTCGATCACCGCCGGCCTGCGCCGCGAGCAGCCCGGCACCTGGTTCGCCGTGGAGTACGGGCTGGAGTTCCGCCACGAGCCGGTCTACCAGCCGCGGTGGGACGTCGACGCGCCCGGCGTGGCGGAGGCCCCGCTGGAGGAGATCGTCGCCGCGCCGGCGGCCAAGCTGCTGGCCCGCCACGAGGACATGGACCGCGACTCCTTCGTCGCGCTGGTGCAGCAGGTGGTCGGCGACCTCGCCACGGTGACGACGTCGTCGTCCGACGCGCTGGCCGAGATCTCCGCGCCCGGCGTCACCAAGGCCACCGGTCTGGCGCGGGTGGCGGCGACGCACGGGCTCGGCCCGGAGGACGTCGTCTTCTTCGGTGACATGCCCAACGACGTCGCCGCGTTCGACTGGGTCCGCGAGGGCGGCGGCCGGGCCGTGGCGATGGCACAGGCGCACCCGGAGGTGCTGGCCGCGGCCACCGACGTCACCGGCACCAACGACGACGACGGCGTGGCCGCCTTCCTCGCCAGCCTCTGACACCGGCCCGCGCCGATCAGGTCACTGATCCTCGCCACGCCTGGTCATCGCCGCGGCCTGGTCACACCCGCGGTGGAGGCCGGTGGGCCGACCGGGTCACAGGTACTGGCCGCCGCCGGGGCGCGGCTCGGCCACCGTGGGCCCGCTGGGCAGGGCGCGGCGGCGGATCTCCTCCAGCTGCGCGCGGGCGGCCATCTGCTGGGCGAACAGCGCCGTCTGGATGCCCTGGAAGACGCCCTCCAGCCAGCCGACCAGCTGGGCCTGCGCGATCCGCAGCTCCGCGTCGGAGGGGGTCTCGCCCTCCGTGAAGGGCGAGGTGATCCGCCGCAGCTCCTCGCTGAGCTCCGGCGCGAGACCCTGCTCGAGCTCGCGGATCGACGAGGCGTGGATGTCGCGCAGCCGGGCGCGGCTGGGCTCGTCGAGCGGGGCCGCGCGCACCTCCTCGAGCAACTGCTTGATCATCGTGCCGATCCGCATGACCTTCGCCGGCTGCTCGACCATCTCGCTCAGGCCGTGCGTACCGTCGCCGTCCTCCCCGCCGGCGCCGGCGGGCATCGCGCCGACCGGCCGGCCGTCGGGTCCGACGACGACGACCTGCTGCGGACGCTCACTTCCGTTCCCCGGTGCCGTCATGCCCTCCATCCTGCCCCTCCCTGCTGAGCGCCGAACGCGGGGAGGCCGAGTGCCTCCGCCACGTCCCCGCCGGAGGGCGCCGTTAGGGTCGCCCGCATGGGACCGGGGGAGTCACGGCTGGACGTCGCGCGCGTCCGCGGCCAGTTCCCCGGCCTCTCCGACGGCTTCGTGCACACCGACGCGCCCGCCGGCACGCTGCTGCCCGAGAGCGTGGTGCACGCGGTGTCCTCGGCGATGCGGGTGCCCGTGGCCAACCGCGGCGGGGTCTTCCCGGCGTCCGCGCGCACGGAGGGCCTCATGGCCAGCGCCCGTGCGGCGGTGGCCGACCTGGTGGGCGGCGTCTCCACGGGCGTCGTCCTGGGCCCGAACACGACCACGCTCACCTACGCGCTGGCCCGGGCGCTGGCGCGGACCTGGCGCTACGGTGACGAGGTGGTGGTCAGCCGCCTCGACCACGACGCCAACATCCGCCCGTGGCTGCAGCTGGCCGAGCAGGTCGGCGTCGTCGTCCGGTGGGCCGAGGTGGACATCGAGACCGGCGAGCTGCCCGCCTGGCAGTACGACGAGCTGATCACCCCCCGCACCCGGCTCGTGGCGGTCACGGCGGCCAGCAACGCGATCGGCACGCGTCCCGACGTCGCCGCGATCGCGGCCCGCGCGCACGCCGTCGGCGCGCTGGTCTACGTCGACGCCGTCCAGGCCGCGCCGCACGTCTTCCTCGACCGGACCGCCCTGGGCGCGGACTTCCTTGCGGTGTCGGCCTACACCTTCTGCGGGCCGCACGTGGCCGCCGTGGTGGCCGACCCGGCGCTGCTGGCCGAGCTCGTCCCCGACCGGCTGCTGCCGGCACCGGACCGGGTGCCCGACCGCTTCGAGACCGGCACCCCGCCGTTCGAGCTCTACGCCGGCGTCACCGCCGCCGTCGACCACCTCGCCGGCCTGTGCGAGGACGCCACCGGCAGCCGCCGCGACCGGCTGCGCACCTCGATGAGCACCGTCGCCGCCTACGAGGGCGGGCTGTTCGACTGGCTGGACCAGGCGCTGCGCGCCATGCGGCACGTGCAGGTGGTCGGCTTCCCCGAGCACACGACACCGACGCTGTCGTTCACCGTGACCGGCATGCGGCCGCGGCAGGTGGCCGTCGAGCTCGCCCGCCGCGGCATCTGCGCCTGGGACGGCGACTTCTACGCCCGCGAGCTGTTCGACGCCCTCGGCGTCAACGAGGCCGGCGGCGCGATCCGGCTCGGGCTGGCGCACTACAACACCGCCGAGGAGGTCGGCTACGTGATCGACTCGGTGGCCGCGCTCCGGGCTCTGTAGCGCTCAGGCGTCGGGCAGGAGCAGCACCTTGCCCACGTGCTCGCTGGCCTCGACGACGCGGTGCGCCTCGGCCGCCCGCGACATGGGCAGCCGGCGGTCGACGATCGGCCGCACCACACCGCGCTCGACGTCGGGCCACACCTCGGCGCGGACCGCGGCGACGATCCCCGCCTTGCCGCCCGGGCCGGTGGCCGGCCGCGAGCGCAGCGCCGTCGCCGCCACCGACGCCCGCTTGGCCAGGAGCTTGCCGAGGTCGAGCTCGGCCCGGGTGCCGCCCTGCATGCCGATGACGACCAGCCGCCCGCTGACGGCGAGGGCGTCGACGTTGCGGGCCAGGTACTCCGCGCCCATGTTGTCGAGGACGACGTCGACCCCGGCGCCGTCGGTCTCCTCGCGGACCCGCTCGACGAAGTCCTCGTCGCGGTAGTTGATCGTGACCTCGGCGCCGAGCTCCCGGCAGACGTCGAGCTTGGCCGCCGTCCCGGCGGTGGTGAACACCCGGGCACCGGCGCGGACGGCGAGCTGGATGGCCATCGTGCCGATGCCGCTGGACCCGCCGTGCACGAGGAAGCAGTCGCCGCGGCGCAGGCCGGCGAGCTGGAAGACGTTCGACCACACGGTGCAGGTGACCTCGGGCAGCGCCGCGGCGGTGGCCAGCTCGACGCCGGCGGGGCGGGGCAGGAGCTGGACGGCCGGGACGGCGACCCGCTCGGCGTAGCCGCCACCGGCGAGCAGCGCGCACACCTCGTCGCCGACCGACCAGCCGGTCACGCCCTCGCCGACCTCGCTGACGACCCCGCTGCACTCCAGGCCCAGGATCTCGCTGGCGCCCCGGGGCGGGGGGTAGTTGCCGGCGCGCTGCAGCAGGTCGGCCCGGTTGACGGCGGTGGCGGCGACGTCGACGACGACCTCGCCGGGACCGGCCACCGGGTCGGGGACCTCGCCCCAGCCGAGGACCTCGGGGCCGCCGGAACCGTCCGTGATCACCGCGCGCATGCGCCCGACCCTAGGAGGGCGTGCTCCCGGTGTCGCCTCCGTGCTCCGTGTGCCCCGCGCGGCGGGCGGTGCTCGTGGGACGGCACGGGATCGCCCGCCTGCCTGCCGACTTGAGGCGCAGGACGTCCCGTCCGAGATGAGTGGGTCTCGAACCGCCACACCCCGGGAGCGTCCGTGCCGCAGTCGGCCGTCACCTCGTCCTCCGCCGACGACCCCGCGCTGCTGGACCTGCGCGGGATCGTCGAGGCGATCCACCGCTCCCAGGCGGTGATCGAGCTGGCCCTCGACGGCACGGTGCTCACGGCCAACGACAACGCCCTCGCCGTCCTGGGCTACGAGCTCGACGGCGTCCGCGGCCGGCACCACCGGGTCCTCTGCGAGCCGGAGCTCGCCGACAGCGCCGAGTACGCCGACTTCTGGCGCCGGCTCGGTCGTGGCGAGTTCCAGTCCGGAGTGTTCAAGCGGCTGACCCAGGACGGCCGGACGGCATGGCTGCGGGCGACCTACAACCCCGTCCTCGACGAGGCCGGCAGGCCGGTGAAGATCGTCGAGCTCGCCACCGACGTCACCGAGGCCATGATGGAGGCCACCGAGCAGCGCGGCGCGGTCACGGCGATGGACCGGTCGCAGGCGGTGATCGAGTTCGCCCTCGACGGCACCGTGCTGACCGCCAACCGGAACTTCCTGGAGCTGATGGGCTACCGGCTGCAGGAGATCAAGGGCAAGCACCACCGGGTGTTCGTCGACCCCGTGCAGGCCGCCGGTGACGAGTACGCGCACTTCTGGGAGCGGCTGGGCCAGGGGACGTTCGAGGGTGGCGTCTACCGGCGGCTGGCCAAGGGCGGCCGCGAGGTGTGGCTGCAGGCCACCTACAACCCGATCCTCGACGACGCCGGCCGGCCGCTGAAGATCGTCAAGTTGGCCAGCGACATCACCGCCGCCAAGCTGGCCGACACCGAGTTCCGCGGCCGCGTCGCGGCCATCGACCGGGCCCAGGCCGTCGTCGAGTTCGCGCTCGACGGGACGGTGATCGCGGCCAACAAGAACTTCCTGGAGACCATGGGCTACGCCCTGCACGAGGTCCAGGGCAAGCACCACCGGGTGTTCTGCCAGGCGGAGGTGGCCGCCAGCGAGGAGTACGCCCAGTTCTGGGAGCGCCTGGCCGGCGGCGCCTTCGAGAGCGGGGAGTTCCTGCGCGTCGCCAAGGGCGGCCGCGAGGTGTGGCTGCAGGCCACCTACAACCCGATCCTCGACGACGCCGGCCGGCCGCTGAAGGTCGTCAAGTTCGCCACGGACATCACCGAGGCCAAGCTCGTCAACGCCGACCACAGGGGCAAGGTCGCGGCCATCGACCGGGCCCAGGCGGTCATCGAGTTCGACCTCAAGGGGCGCATCCTCACGGCCAACCAGAACTTCCTCGACGCCGTGGGCTACACGCTCCCCGAGATCCGGGGCAAGCACCACCGCATCTTCGTCGAACCCGCCCATGCCGCGTCCGACGCGTACGTGGAGTTCTGGGAGCGCCTGGGCAAGGGCAGGTTCGAGGCCGGGGAGTTCCGGCGGCTCGACAAGGACGGGCGCGAGGTGTGGCTGCAGGCCACCTACAACCCGGTCCTCGACGAGAACGGCCGCCCGCTGAAGGTCGTCAAGTTCGCCTCGGACGTCACCCGCGAGAAGCGGCGCAACGCCGAGTACCTCGGCAAGGTCGCCGCGATCGACCGGGCGCAGGCGGTGGTCGAGTTCGCCCTCGACGGCACGGTGCTGGGTGCCAACCGGAACTTCCTGCAGGTGATGGGCTACAGCGCCGGCGAGGTCCAGGACGAGCACCACGCGATGTTCTGCGACCCGGCCCACGCGGCGTCCGACGCCTATCGGGAGTTCTGGCGCAAGCTCGGCAACGGCGACTACCACAGCGGGGAGTACCGCCGGGTGGCCAAGGGCGGCCGGGACGTGTGGATCCGGGCCACCTACAACCCGATCCTCGACGAGTCCGGCAAGCCGTTCAAGGTCGTCGAGTTCGCCGTGGACGTGACCGAGGAGAAGCTGCGCCGGGCGGAGATCGAGGCCCGGGTGGACGCGGTCGACCGTGCCCAGGCGGTCATCGAGTTCGACCTCGAGGGGACCGTCCTCAGCGCCAACGACAACTTCCTGCGCACCATGGGCTACTCCGCGCGGGAGATCCTCGGCCACCACCACAGCGAGTTCTGCGACGACGAGTACATGCGCTCGCAGGAGTACCGCGACTTCTGGCTGTCCCTCGGCAGGGGCGAGGTCATCGCCGGGCGCTTCCACCGGCGGGGCAAGTTCGGCCGCGACGTGTACATCCAGGCGACCTACAACCCGATCCTCGACCTCGACGGCAAGCCGGTGAAGGTGGTCAAGTACGCCTACGACGTCACCGAGCAGGTCGTGCGTGAGCAGCGCGTCGAGGCCGGCGCCCAGGAGATGACCGAGCTGGTCCAGGTGCTGTCGGCGTCCATCCAGAGCGTCGCGGAGAACTCGCGGGCCGCCACCGGGCTGGCGGAGGAGACCCAGGGCAACGCCGAGCAGGGTGTCGAGGCGCTGCGCGCCTCCCTGGAGGCCATCGGCCTGATCCAGAAGTCCTCCGTGGCGATCACCGAGATCGTCCGCGTCATGGGGGAGATCGCCAACCAGACCAACCTGCTGGCCTTCAACGCCTCGATCGAGGCGGCGCGGGCCGGCGAGCACGGGGTCGGCTTCTCCATCGTGGCCGGCGAGGTGCGCAAGCTCGCCGAGCGCTCCTTCGCGGCGGCGCAGCAGATCGGCAAGCTCATCGACGAGTCGGCCGAGCGGGTGCAGCAGGGATCGGAGGTGTCGCGGCGGGCCGAGAGCGCCTTCGAGCGGATCGTCGGGGGCGTCACCCGCACCAACGACGCCATCCGGAGCATCTCGGAGTCCGCCCGCGAACAGCAGACCACCTCCCGCGCCGTCGACCAGCTCATCGCCGAGCTCGCCCGCTCGGGCTCCTGAGGGGGCGGCGATGACCGATGGGGCCGCGGAGGCCGCGGGCGACGTCGTCTACGGGCTGCTCCGGCTGGCCGGCATGGACGTCGCGCTGCCGCTGTCCGCGCTGCGCGAGGTCGTCCCCTGCCCGATGGAACTGGCCGGGCTGCCGGCGTCCGCGCCCGGGTTGCTGGGCGCCGTCGAGCTGCGGCGCCTCGTGCTGCCGGTGGTCGACCTCCGCCCGGTCATCGGTCGGCCCGACGACCGCCGCCCGGACCAGGTCGTCGTGGTCGTCGCCCACGGCGGTCAGGTCCTCGGCCTGCTGGCCGACGAGGTGCGCGGGGTGACCCAGCTGCCGTCCTCCATGCTGGTGGCTGCCCGGACGCGGGGCGAGCGGCTGCTGTTCTCGCACACGTTCCGGCACCCCGACACCGGGCGGGCGCACAGCGTGCTGGACGCCGAGGCGGTGCTCAGCCGCCCCGGCGTGCCCACCGTGGACGACGTCACGCGGGAGACCGCCGCCGTGGCCGGCCGTGGCCGCGGCGAGGTGCGGATGCTGACCGTCATCCGCTGCGGGAGCCACCGCTTCGCCGTCGACGCCGCGCACGTGCACACGACGCTGCCCACGCCGGACCTGCGGGCGTCGGTGCTGTCGAGCCGGACCTGCCGGGGCACCGTCACCTACGCCGATCGAGAGGTCCCGGTCGTCGACCCGCTGGCGCTGCTGGGTCTCGGTCAGCTCGACCGGGCCGACATGGGCGCCGGGCTGGTGCTCGACATGGGCAGCGGGTACGTCGTCCTCGCGCTGACCTCGCTGCTCGAGCTGGCCGAGGTGCCCGCCGTCGACGTCCTGCCCCTGCCCGGTCACGCCGTGGCGCGGCCGGAGCTGGTCACCGGCATGGCCGAGATCGACGGTGTGGGCGACTGCCTGGTGCTCGACGGCGAGGCGCTGCTGGCCGACCCGCAGCTGGCCGGGTTCGCCTCGGTCAACACCGCCCTGGCCGCGGCGGCCGATCGCGGTGACGCCGACACGGCGGCCACGGTCGCGGCTGCCGCGGCCACCGGGGCGCCGAGCTACTTGACCTTCTCCGTCGGTGTGGACGTCACGGTGCCGCTCGAGCAGGTCGCCGAGATCCTGCCCTTCCCCGCCTCGCTCACCGACACGGCGGTCGAGGGGGTGCTCGGGGTGCTCGTGCACCGGCGCGCCGCCGTGCCGGTCTTCTGCCTGGCGTCACTCCTCGGCCGCCCACGGCGACCGGTGACGGCGACGTCGTGCCTCCTGCTGGTCACCGTCGACGGCGGGTCGGCGGCCTTCGCCGTGGACGTGCTGCGCTCGATCGACCCGCTGACCTGGCGGGACGAGGACCAGCAGCTCCGGGGGACCGCCGACCAACGGGGCACGACCCTGCGGACGGCACCGCTGGTGCGGGTCGGGGCGCACGCCCGGCTGCTCCCGGACCTCGACCTGCGTGCCATCGCGCGCCTCGCGGCCGCCGAGCGGGCTCCCAGCGGGACGCCGGAGCTGGCGCGCGCCGGCTGAGCCCGCCGGCGGCCCCGTCCCGGGACCTGCCGCGAGCCTGCGAGTGGTGGAGGGCGCAGGGGGTCCTCCCTCAGCCCGCGGCCCGGACCGGCTGACTGCGGGCACCCGACACCGCGACGCGGCCGCCTCCGCCGGGGGTCGCCACCAGGTCCGCGACGACCTCGCCGACCGCTCGCCGTGACACCCGCATCCCCTCGGTCTCGCCCGAGCGGGAGACGGCGGCCGGTTCGTCGCCGTCGGTCAGGTTCACCGGCTGCACCAGCGACCAGTCCAGGCCGCTGTCCCGGACGATCCGCTCCTGCCGCTCGTGGTCGGCGATCTGCGGGCGCAGCAGCAGGGCCAACACCAGCCGGCTGGACAACGGCAGCCGGTCCCGCGTCTCCCCGACGCCGTAGGACGACTGGACGACCAGCCGCTGCACACCGTGCTCCCGCATGGCGGCGACGACCGCGGCGGTGCCCCGCGAGCGCACGTCCAGCGGAGTCCCCCTGCTACCGAACAGCCGCACCCGCAGCGGGGGCTCGCTGATGCCCAGCGTCACCACGACGGCGTCCTGCCCGCGGACGGCGGGCCCGACGTCCCCCGGCACGGTGGCGTCGCCGTCCACCGCCCGGACCCCGGCACGGCCCCCGAGCGCCGCGCTCGCCTGCCGGGCGAAGGCCGTCACCTCGTGCCCGCGGCCGGTGAGCGCCTCCACCGCCGCCCGTCCCGATCCCCCGGTTGCCCCCACGACCACGATCCTCACGTCCTGCTCCTCTCGGTGGTGCCGGCCCGTTGACCGGCACTCCCGGGACTGGCGAACCCGGGGCGCCCCGCTCATGACCGCGCGTCCGGGGTCCGTGCCCGTCCGTCCGGACGGCCTGGACGCCCGGTGCCGGCCTCGCCAGGCTGGGCGCATGACCGCCGCACTACTCCGCGACCCGGGCCCCTCCCGCCCGTGGGCGCCGGTCGACCCGGTCGGCGGGGTGCTCGCCGACCTGCGGATCCGCGGCACCTTCCACTGCCGCGCGGAGGTCGCCGCCCCGTGGGGCCTGGAGATGCCCGCCCTCGACGGCTGCATGAGCTCCCACGTCGTCACCGAGGGCAGCTGCGTGCTCGAGGTCGACGGCGTGCGGTCCGTGCTGGGCCCCGGGGACCTGGCGCTGGTGCCGCACGGGCGTGGGCACCTGCTGCGCAGCGACCCGGACGCGCGGATCGCCGGCCGCGCGGACCTGCTGCCCCAGCAGTACCTCGGGGAGCACTACTCGGTGCTGCGGCTCGACGGCGGCGGTGCCCGCACCGGGCTGGTCTGCGGCATCGTCGAGCCCGACCGGCCCGGGGCCGCGCACCTGCTCGACCTGCTGCCGCCGGTCCTGCACGTCGACGGGCACGACGCGGCGCGGAGCGGCTGGCTCCCGGTGCTGCTCGGGGTGATCGCCGACGAGGCCCGCCACGACCGTCCGGGGTCCGAGGCGGTGGTGACCCGGCTGGCCGACGTCGTCGTCGTCCAGGCCGTGCGGACCTGGCTGGACACCGCGGCCGCCGAGCCGGGCTGGCTGCGTGCCCTGCGGGACCCGCAGGTGGGCCGGGCGGTGGCCCGGCTGCACCGCGAGCCGGGGACGGCGTGGACGCTCCCCCTCCTGGCCCGGGAGGCGCGGATGTCCCGCTCGTCCTTCGCCGCCCGGTTCACCGAGCTGGCCGGGGAACCGGCGATGCGGTACGTGGCCCGCTGGCGGATGCACCTGGCCACCGTCGCCCTGGCCGACGGCGCGCGGGTCGGCGAGCTGGCCCGGCACCTGGGCTACGAGTTGGAGGCCGCCTTCTCCCGGGCCCACAAGCGGGTGGTCGGTGTCCCCCCGGTCACGGCGGCGCATCGCGGCCCCGGACGCGCCGAGGCGCCGGCCGCAGCGGGTGCGGCCGGCGCCTGGTGACCTGCCGGAACGGCCACCGTCCAGTCGGAGGACCCCGTCCTACCCACTCTCCGCAGGCCCAGGGCGGTGCCCTGGTCGGGGCCGCCGGCGTGGGGGAACGGCGCTGGTCCCTCAGCCCGCCGCGCGGAGTTCCTTGCGGAGGATCTTGCCGGCGGCGGACTTCGGCACCTGCTCGATGAACTCGACCGAGCGGATCTTCTTGTGCGGCGCCACCCGGCTGGCCACGAACTCCACGACCTCGTCCTCGGAGAGCTCCGCACCCGGCGCCTTGACCACGAACGCCTTGGGCAGCTCCTCGCCGCTCTCCTCGTCCTTGACGCCGATGACGGCGGCGTCGGCGATGGCCGGGTTGCCCAGCAGCACGGCCTCGAGCTCGGCCGGGGCCACCTGGTAGCCCTTGTACTTGATCAGCTCCTTGACCCGGTCGACGACGGTGTAGCAGCCGTTCGCGTCGACGATCGCGACGTCACCGGTGTGCAGCCAGCCCTCGGCGTCCAGGGTCTCGGCGGTGGCCTCCTCGTTGTTGAGGTAGCCCTTCATGACCTGCGGGCCGCGGACCCACAGCTCGCCGCGCTCGCCGGGGGCGGCGTCCTGGCCGGTGGCGGGGTCGACCAGGCGGCACTCGGTGTTGGGCAGTGCCAGGCCGACCGAGCCCTTGGGCACGGCGGTGACGCCCTCGGGCAGCCGGGTGACGTCGGGGGTGGTGTGCGAGACCGGCGAGAGCTCGGTCATCCCGTAGCCCTGGGCCACGACGACGCCGTCGGTCGCGCCCTTCCGCAGCCGGTCCTGGGCGGCCTGGGCCAGCGCCTCGTCCAGCGGCGCGGCGCCGGAGGTGATGCTGCGCAACGAGGACAGGTCGAACTGGTCGACCATCGGGTGCTTGGCCAGCGCCAGCACGATGGGCGGCGCCACGAAGGCCCGGGTGATCCTCTGGTCCTGGATGGTCCGCAGGAACTGCTCGAGGTCGAACCGCGGCAGCGTGACCACGGTGCCGCCCCACTGCAGGCCCTGGTTCATCAGCACGGTCAGGCCGTAGATGTGGAAGAACGGCAGGACGGCGATGATCCGCTCGTCGCCCTCGTGCAGCTCCACGAGCGGGCGGGACTGGCTGACGTTGGCCACCAGGTTGCGGTGGGTGAGCATGACGCCCTTGGGCAGGCCCGTCGTGCCGCTGGAGTAGGGCAGCGTGACCAGGTCCTCGGCGGGGTCGATGTCGACCTGCACCGAGGGCGCGTCGCTGGAGATCAGGTCGAGCAGCGAGGCGTGACCCTCGGCGCCGTCCATGACGACCACCTCGTCGACCGGCGTCCGCTCGACGGCCTCGAGGGCCCGGTCGAGGAACGGCGAGACGGTGACGAGGACCTTCGCGCCGGAGTCCTTCAGCTGGAAGGCGACCTCGTGGGCGGTGTAGAGCGAGTTGATCGGGCTCATCACGCAGCCGGCCCGGGCGATGCCGTGGAAGACGACCGGGTACCACATGGTGTTCGGGCACAGCACCGCGACGACGTCGCCCTTGCGCAGCCCGCGGGCGGCCAGGGCGGCGGCGACGCGGTCGACGTAGGTGGCCAGCTGACCGTGGCTGATCGAGTCGCCGGTCAGGCCGTCGACGAGCGCGGGGGCGTCGGGGCGGGACGCCCCGCCGGCCAGGACGAACTCGGGGACGGACTGCTCGGGGATCTCGACGTCGGGATAGCGGCTGGCCAGGGCCACGGGACTCCTCCTCCGGGGGACGTAGTGACGCCAGTCTCACACCCGGCGTGTGGCGGACGACACGGGGGTTACCGGCCGGTACCCCATCGTGGCCAGAGCACCGACTGCGTGCAGCGGAACAGCGCGAGGGTCTTCCCGGCGTCCGAGGTGACGACGGCGTCCCACACCTGGGTGCTGCGGCCGGCGTGCGCGTTGGTCGCCACGGTGCTCACCCGGCCCTCCCGCAGGGTGCCGAGGAAGTTGCTCTTCAGCTCGATGGTGGTGAACCCGGCCGCCCCGTGGGGCAGCAGCGCGCGGGTGGCCAGCCCGCAGGCGGTGTCGGCCAGCGCGACGACGGTGGCGGCGTGCAGGTAGCCGTTGGGCGCGAGCAGCTCCGGCCGGACGTCGAGCGCGGCCGCCAGCCGGCCGGGCTCGTGCGCGGTGACGGTGAGCCCGAGCAGGCCCGGCAGCGTGCCCGGCAGGAGCCCGTTGAGCTCGTCGGCGGTGAGGAACCCGGTGGCGGCCATGCGCCCGAACGTAGCGAGGCGGGGCTGCGCCACGATCGGGGAACTGATCCCAGCGCGTCCTCCCGCACGTCCCACGGTCGGGGAGGACGCGCCACGGTCGGGGAGGACGCTCACGCCTGGATCGCGGCCCAGCCGCCCGGTCGGCTCGGCGGGGGCGGATCCGTCACGGGCCGGTGAAGTCGGCCGTGGCCCCCCGGAAGCGCCTGCGGCGGGCACGCACCCGTTCGCCGCCGTTGCGGCGGCGCAGGTGCAGCCGCTCGCGGTGCGCCTCGGACGAGTGGACGACGGTGACCGGACACGGCGCGTGCAGGACGCACTGCATGCTCGTCGACCCGAGCAGCATGGTGGAGAACCCGCCGTGACCCCGGCTGCCGACCACCAGCAGGTCCGCGCCGGCCGACTCCCGGATGAGCGCGTCCGCCGCCGAGCCGAGGACGGCCGTCACGTGGATCACCGGGTGCGGCTCCGGGACCTCGCGGAGCACCTCGGCGATGAACGCCTCGGTCCGCTCCACCGCCGCGGCCGCGGCCTTGTCGTACTCGAAGCCGCCGACGGCGTCGAAGTCCATCCACGCCTCGGGCGGGCGGTGGGAGACGACCGCCTCGACGGGCACGCCCCGGCGGACGGCGTCCTCGACGGCGAACCGCAAGGCGGCCCGCGCCCCCGCCGATCCGTCGGCGCCCACCACCACCCGCGGTCCTCGTGCCTGGGGTTGCTCGACCCCTGCGGCCTGTTCGGTCATGACGGCCTCCTCAGCACCGTCCGCCGTGGGGCCCGGTGCCGCCACGGGCCACTCGATCATGGTCCGGGTGGCCTCCCGGCAACAAGGACCTCCGGCGCCGCGCGTCCGGAGGGGACGGCCGCTCCGCAGGGTCCCGCCGCGAGCCTGCGAGCGGGGGCGGGGGGCTTGCTTCAGGCGAGACCGCGGACGGTGCGGGCCGGGGGACGGTCGCCGCGGATGGAGGCGACCATGTCCAGGGTCTGCCGGGTCGCGGCGACGTCGTGCGCGCGGAACACCCGGGCGCCGAGCCACGCGCTGACCGCCGTCGCCGCGAGCGTGCCGGTCAGCCGTTCCTCCAGGACGACGTCGAGGGTCTCGCCGACGAAGTCCTTGTTCGACAGCGCCACCAGCACCGGCCACCCGGTGGCGACCAGCTCGTCCAGGCGCCGCGTCGCCTCCAGCGAGTGCCGGGTGTTCTTGCCGAAGTCGTGGCCGGGGTCGACCAGCACCCGCTCGCGGTCCACGCCCGCCGCGACGGCCGCCTCGGCCAGCGCCGTCGTCCGCGTCACGACGTCGGCGACGACGTCGTCGTAGGTCACCCGGTGCGGCCGGGTCCGCGGCGGGAGGCCGCCGGCGTGCGTGCAGACGATCCCGGCGCCGGCCTCGGCCGCCACCCCGGCCAGCTCCGGCTCGACGCCGCCCCACGCGTCGTTGACGACGTCGGCCCCGGCGGCCAGCGCCTCGCGCGCGACCTCGGCCCGCCAGGTGTCGATCGAGATGGGCAGCTCCGGGTGGGCGGCGCGGATGGCGGCGACCAGGTCGACGGTGCGGCGGATCTCCTCGGCGGCGTCGACCTCCTCGCCGGGCGCGGCCTTGACCCCGCCGACGTCGACCACGTCCGCGCCCTCGGCCACGACCCGGTCCACGCGCTCGACGGCGGCGGTCAGCTCGTAGGTGGCCCCGCGGTCGTAGAACGAGTCCGGCGTGCGGTTGACGATCGCCATGACGACCAGTGCGCCGTCGGGCACGTCGAGCCGGCCCAGTCGCAGCACCCGTGTCCTCCGCCCCGCCGCCGGTGTGGTGGAGTCAGCCAACCAGACCACCGGGACAGGAGGACGTGCGATGGCGCAGACCACCGTGGACGGCGTCGAGGGTGTGCAGGGGCTCGTCGGCCGGCACCTCGGTCACAGCGACTGGGTCGAGGTCACCCAGGAGCAGGTGGACCAGTTCGCCGAGGCGACCGGCGACCACCAGTGGATCCACGTCGACGTCGAGCGGGCGAAGCGGGAGAGCCCCTTCGGCGGCCCGGTGGCGCACGGCTACCTGACCCTGTCGCTCATCCCGTCGCTGCTGCCGCAGATCGTCGAGATCACCGGCTTCCGCATGGGCGTCAACTACGGCACCGAGAAGGTGCGCTTCCCCTCCCCGGTGCCGGTCGGCAGCCGGGTGCGCGCCGGCGCGTCGCTGGCCTCGGCCACGCCGTTCGAGGGCGGCATCGCCATGGACATGGACGTCACGGTCGAGGTCGAGGGCCAGTCCAAGCCGGCGATGGTCGCCACCGTCGTCTACCGCCGCTACCTGTAGACGGCTCCGCGCACGTCCGCGGAGGTGCGCGGAGCCCCTCCGCGGACGTGCCCGCTCAGGCGACGATGGCCTGGTTGACCAGGGCGCGCAGGTGGGCCCGGATCGGCAGGGTCGACGAGGGCAGCAGCTGCGTGAAGAACGTGACGACGACGTCCTCCACCGGGTCGACGTAGAACGCCGTCGACGCCGCCCCGCCCCAGCTGTAGTCGCCGACGCTGGCCACGCCGCCGTAGCGGACCGGGTCGATGACCATCGAGAAGCCCAGGCCGAAGCCGACCCCGCGCAGCGGTGTCTCGGCGAACAGCGGGCGGCCGAAGGTCTCCAGGTCGGCACCACCGGGCAGGTGGTTGCGGACCATGTGCGCCAGCGTCCGCGGGCCGAGCAGCCGCCCGCCGTCGAAGGAGCCGCCGCGGCGCAGCATCTCGGCGAAGCGCACGTAGTCCGCGGCGGTGCCCACCAGCCCGCCGCCGCCGGAGAGGAACGTGGGCGTGCTGTGCGCCGCGGCGCCCATCGTGTCCAGCGGCGCGAAGCCGGTGGCCGCCCCGCCCGGCTGCCCGGGGACGGCGGCGTAGAGGCGGGCCAGCGAGGCGACGTCGTCGTCCTCGCGCAGCCCGAACGACGTGTCGGTCATCCCCAGCGGACGGAAGATCCGCTCCTCGAAGAAGACGTCGAGCGGCTGCCCCGACACGACCTCGACCAGCCGGCCCAGGACGTCGGTGGAGACGCCGTAGTTCCACTCCGTGCCGGGTTGGAAGACCAGGGGCGCCGAGGCCCACTGGCGGCACACCTCGGCCGAGTCCGCGCCCGGCGGCGTGCCCCACTCGTGGCCCATCGCGCGGTACACCGCGTCGACCGGGTGGGCGTGGTGGAAGCCGTAGGTGAGCCCCGAGGTGTGGGTGAGCAGGTGCGCCACCCTGATCGGCTGCATCTGCGGCTGGGTGACCGGCTTCTGCGCCGACCCGGCCACGTAGACGCGGGTGTCGGCGAACTCGGGCAGCCACTTGGTGATCGGGTCGGTGAGCTCGAGGAGGCCCTCCTCGTACAGCATCATCGCCGCGACCGAGGTCACCGGCTTGGTCATCGAGAAGATGCGCCAGCGGGTGTCCTCCTCGACCGGGAGGCCCTCCTCGACGTTGCGCGAGCCGGCGCGGCCGACGTGGGCCAGCCGGCCCCTGCGGGACACCGTCACGAGGAAGCCGGGCAGCTGCCCGTCGTCGACCCAGCGGGCCAGCCGCCGGTCGAGGCGCGCCAGCCGGGCGGGATCGAGGCCCACCTCGGCCGGGTCGGTGTCCTGGGTCAGTCCGCTCGCCACGCGATCCTCCGTCCCGCGCCGTCCGCCCGTCGGGCGGCGCCTGCCTGCGCATCCTGACCCACGCGGACGTGGGCGCGGTCACAGGGGGCAGGCGCCGCCCCGGCAGCGGGTGGACCGGACCGGGACGCCGCCGGGACGATCCCGGTCAGACGGGGACGTCGCCGGGAGCAGCCACGATCAGACCGGCACGTTGCTGGCGGCCTTCTTCAGGTTCGAGCCGGCGGTCACCTTGACGGTGTTGGCCGCGGGGATGTCGATCGACTCGCCGGTCTGCGGGTTGCGGCCGGTGCGGGCCGAGCGCTGGGTCCGCTCGACGGTGATCAGCCCGGAGACGGCGACCTTCTCGCCGCGGGTGATCGCCTCGACGAGCTCCTCCTGCAACCCGGCCAGGACGGCGTCCACGGTGGCGCTGGGCACGTCGGCGCGCTTGGCGATGGCGGAGACGAGTTCGGCCTTGTTCACGGAGATCCTCTCGGAGGTGTCGCGGCCGCGCGGTCTCGGCGGGCCGCCGGTGGTGTCGCCGGCCGCGGTCTGCGGACGGCGCTCCCGGGCGGGCGCCCGGAGGACGAGCCGGACCCCGTCGAGGCGGCCCGGCCCGGGGCACCGTGTCACGCCCACGGGCATATGGCCAGTCCGGAGGCCCGACGCCGCCCGCCCGACCCCGGTCCTCCTGCAGGCAGGAGGACCCCGTCCTCCGCACCGCTCACGAGCTCGCGGCGAGCCTCGGGACGGGGCCTGGCGCGGGCTCGCGAGCGGCGGGGGGCAGGAGGGTCCTTCGTCTAGCGTGGGTCGCGTGCCGCAGCTCCCCGGGACCGACCTGGCCGTCAGCGACCTCTGTCTGGGGGGCAACGTCTTCGGCTGGACCGCCGACGAGGCGACGTCCCACGCGGTCCTCGACCGCTTCGCCGACGCGGTGCCCGGCCCGCTGCGGCCCTTCGTCGACACCGCCGAGATGTACGGGGACGGCCGCTCCGAGCAGATCCTCGGCGGCTGGATGGCCGACCGGGGGCTGCGCGACCGGGTGGTCGTGGCCACCAAGGCCTCGCCGCAGCAGAAGCGGCACCCCCTCGCGGCCGGTGAGGTCCGCGCGGCCGCCGAGCGCTCGCTGCGCAACCTGCGGACCGACCGCATCGACGTCTACTACGCGCACTACGACGACGAGACGACGCCGCTGGAGGAGACGCTCACCGCCTTCGACGAGCTCGTCCGGTCGGGCAAGGTGCTGCACGTCGCGGCGTCCAACTACTCGCCGGCCCGGCTGACCGAGGCGCTGGAGACCTCCGAGCGGCTGGGCCTGGCCCGCTACGTCGCGCTGCAGCCGCACTACAACCTGATCGAGCGGCCGGCCTACGAGGACGGGCTGCGCGACGTCGTCGCCGCGCACGGGCTGGGCTGCCTGCCCTACTTCTCCCTGGCCAAGGGCTTCCTGACCGGCAAGTACCGGGCCGGCGAGCGCGTCGACTCCCCGCGCGCGAAGGGGGCGATGGCCTACGTCGGCGAGCGCGGTGACCGCGTGCTGGCGGCGCTGCGGGAGGTGGCCGACGCGCACGCGGTGACGCCGGCCGCGGTGGCGCTGCGCTGGCTGGCCGACCAGCCCACCGTCGTCGCGCCGATCGCCAGCGGTCGCGACGTCGACCAGCTCGCCGACCTGCTGCCCGTGCAGGACCTGGTGCTCACCGACGACGAGCGCGCCGCCCTGACCGCCGCCAGCGTCTGACGCGACCCCCGTCCGGAGGGGTCCTCGTTCAGCGGGCGGAGGCGGCCGAGGCGAGGTCCTCGACCCGCAGCAGGCCGAGGACACTGCCGTCGGGGTCGGTGCAGACCACCGGGTCGAAGCGGTGCGCCGGCGGCCGCGTCAGGGCCCGGTGCAGCGTCTCGGTCACGTCGTCGGCCGGCTGGACGCACAACGAGACCGGGGCGGTGTGCACCTCGCCGGTGCGCGGGTCGCCCAGCCGGAGGGCCAGCGGCTCGCCCTGCGGGCCGACGAGGACGACCGGGGGCAGGCCGGGGGAGCGCTCGGCGGCGTCGCACTGGCGCACCGGGCGCAGCAGGCCCGCCAGGCCGCCGGCCTGCCGGGCGCGCGCGGTCCGGGTCCGGACCAGGGACACCACCTCGGCCGGCAGCGGCGCGAAGCCCGGCGTCGGCCGACCCAGCAGCCAGCCCTGCGCCAGCGGGACGCCGAGGCGGCAGACGGCGGCCAGCTCGCCCCGGGTCTCGACGCCCTGGGCCAGCAGCCACGCGCCGGTCCGGCCGGTCAGCCCGCCCAGCACCTCGGCGATCGCCTGGCGCACCGGGTCGGTGTCGACGCCGGCGACCAGGGAGCGGTCGAGCGTGACCAGGTCGGGCCGCAGCGCGGCGACCTGCTGCAGCCCCGACCAGCCGGCGCCGGTGTCGTCGAGGGCCACCAGTGCCCCGCGGGCGCGCAGCGCGGCCACCTGCACGCGCAGCGCGGCCAGGTCGGCCACCGGGGCGTGCCCCGTCAGCCCGAGGACGACGCCGCGCAGGTCGGGCCGGCCGGCCAGCGCGGCCTGCACCGGCGGGGTGCCGAGCAGGTGGGGGCCGACGTTGACCACCAGGAAGGTGCCCCTCGGCAGGTGCGGGACGGCGGCCAGCGCCCGGTGCAGGGCGAGCGCCTGGAGCTCCGCGGCGACGCCCGCGTCGGCGGCCGCGGCGAACCACGCCTCGGGGGCCGCGGTGCCGGGGAAGCGGGCCAGCGCCTCGTAGCCGGCCACGCGGGCGCGGGCGAGGTCGACGACGGGCTGGAAGACGAGGCCGAGGTCGCCGGGGTCGGCCAGCAGCGGCCGGCGGTCCGGCAGGCGCGGAGTCAGGGTGCCCGGCATGGGGCCCCATCGACCCGTTCGCGCCGGCGCTCGACCGGGCCGGCCGCGACCCTCACCCCGTCGGGGGACGACGCACGCGAGCGGACGCGCTCGTCCGTATCCGGGCCGACGCGTGGCACCATTGTCCGCTGCGGCCATCCGGGCCGCGTGCGCACGAGGAGGGGTCGTGGCCGTCCCCGTGCCGTTGCAGGGCCCCGACGTGCTGCGCGACGCCCACCGCGTCGCCGCCGCCCGCCGCCTGCTGGTCGAGGTGCCCGGCCCGGCCGCCTACGACCGGCTCTCGGGGCTGGCGGCCCGGCTGCTCGGCGCCGGCCACGCGAAGGTCACGCTGTTCACCGACGAGGACACGGTCGTCGGCGGGCACGGCCTGCCGCCCGGCGTCGTCGGCGGCCCGGCGCTGCTCACCGGTGCGCTGTCGGCGCGCGTCGTGCAGGAGGGGCGCCCGCTGGTGGTGCCCGACGCGCGGGCCGACGCGCGGGTGGCCGACCTGCCCGCCGTCACCTCCGGCGCGGTCGCCTCCTACCTCGGCTCCCCGCTGGTCTCGGCGTCCGGCCGGGTGATCGGCGTCCTCGCCGTGTACGACGGCGCGCCGCACGCCTGGCGCGACGACGACGCAGCGCTGCTGGAGCACCTGGCCGCCTCCGTCGTGGCGGAGCTGGAGCTGGCCGCCGCCCACTCGGCGATCGGCGCCTCGCTGACCCGGCTCGACGTCGCCCTCGAGGCGAGCGCGGTGGGGATCTGGGAGAACGACCTGCGCACCGGCGTCGTCTCGTGGGACGAGCGCTGCGCGGCGGTGCACGGCCTCGAGGGCGCGCAGGAGTTCACCGACGTCGACCGGATGCTGGCCGAACGCATCCACGCCGACGACCACGCCGCCGTCCGGCAGGCCATGGCCGAGGCGTTCGCGGGCTCGGGCGAGTACGTCGTCGAGTGCCGCGCCCTGCACGCCGACGGCTCGGTCCGCTGGACGGTCTCCCGTGGGCGGGTGGTGCGCGACGCCCGGGGCGAGGCGGTCCGGGTGCTGGGCACCGTCGTCGACGTCACCGACGCCCGCGAGCAGGCCGCCCGCCGGATGGCGGCGGTGCAGCGGGCCGCCGCGGTCGCCGAGGTCGCCGCCCAGCTGGCCAACGCGACGGCGCTGTCCCAGCTGGCCGAGATCGCGCTGCGCGGCGCCCGGGTGCTCGGGGCCTCCTCCAGTGCGCTGGCCGCCTTCGACACCGACGGCACGCTGCGGCTGCACCTGGCGCGGCGCCTGGCCGACACCGTGGCCGCGGTCGCCGCCGAGGCCGACGCCGAGGTGGACCTGGGCGAGCAGGGGGTGGCCGTCGAGCTCGACGACGTCCTGCCCACCCAGTACGCCGCCCGGCACGGCGAGCGGCTGCTGTTCACCGACCTCGAGGCCGCGGTCGCCCGCTTCCCGCAGATGGCCGAGGTCGGGCCGCTGCTGGGCCTGCGCGCGCTCGCCGCGCTGCCGCTGCGGGTGGAGGGCCGGCTGCTCGGCAGCTTCGTCGTCGTGTGGGACACCGACCACGACTTCCCCGACACCGACGTCGAGCTGCTCGACGCACTCACCGCGCAGATCGCGCTGAGCGTGTCCCGGCTCCGCTCGGACGTCGAGCGGGCCGACGCGGTCGCCGCCATGGCCGCGGCCAACCGGCGGCTGCAGCTGCTGGCCGACGCCGGCCGGGTGCTCTCGGGCAGCCTGGACATCACCGACCAGCTGGGCCAGCTGGCCGACCTGGTCGTCCCCGCGCTGGGCGACTGGTGCTGGATCCTCGTCACCGACGAGCAGGGCCGGCTGCACGAGATCGCCGCGACCCACCGGGACCCCGCCCGCCGCGACGACGTGGCCGAGTACGTCCGGACGATGGTCGTGGGGATGAGCGACGAGCACGCCGCCCGCGTGGTCACGCGCACCGGCCGGCCGCTGGTGGTGCCCGAGATCGACGCCGCACGGATCGCGCGGGCGCTGCCGGACCCGGCGGGGCAGGAGGCCCTCACCCGGCTGGCGCCCCGGTCGTCGGTGATCGTGCCGCTGGTCGCGCGCGGGCACGTCATCGGCGCCCTCGGCCTGGCCAACGGCGCCGACCGCGGCCCGCACGCGCCGGCGGAGGTCGACACCGCCGGCGAGATCGGCCGGCGTGCGGGCCTGGCGCTGCAGTCGGCGCGGCTGTTCGAGCAGCAGCGCGACCTCGCCGACGCCCTGCAGCACAGCATGCTCACCGCGCCGCCGCGGCCCAAGGGGTGCGAGATCGTCGTCCGGTACCTGCCGGCGTCCGAGGGCGTCGAGATCGGCGGGGACTGGTACGACGCCTTCGTCGAGGCCGGCGGCGACACGGTGCTGGCCATCGGCGACGTCGTCGGGCACGACCGGCACGCCGCCGCCGCGATGGGACAGCTGCGCGGCCTGCTCCGCGGCATCGGCTACGCCGGCGGCGCCTCTCCCGCCGAGGTCCTCGCGCAGCTCGACCGGGCCGCGTGGGGACTGGCGCCGGGGACCATGGCGACGGCGCTGCTGGCGCGGTTGGAGCGGCGGCCGGGGGAGCAGCCCCTGCTGCGCTGGTCGAGCGCCGGGCACCCGCCACCGGTGGTGGTCGACCCCGACGGGGAGGTCCGCCTCCTCGCCGCCGGCCGGGCCGACCTGCTGCTCGGCGTCGACCCGGATCGGGCGCGCACCGACAACGCCGCAGTCCTGCCGGTGGGCAGCACCGTCCTGCTGCACACCGACGGGCTGGTGGAGCGCCGCGACCGCGACCTCGACGCCGGCACCGACGAGCTGCTCGCCGTCCTGCGCGGCTGCGCGGAGGTGCCGCTGGAGCAGGTGTGCGACCGCGTGCTGCGGCGGCTGTTCCTGCCCGACGCCGAGGACGACGTCGCGCTGCTCGCCGTCCGGGTGCTCTGACACCGCGGTCCTCCCGGACCGCCCCGCGGCCAGGGACCGCCTGCTCCGCCGTCCTCCCGGACGCGCCACGATCAGGTCCCCTGATCGTGGCCCCGGTCAGGCCGGTGCGACCTCGTAGGTGTGCCCGGCGGCGCGCAGCCGCTCGACGAGGACGTCGCCCAGCGCCGTCGCCGGGGTCAGCGAGCCGGCCCGGTCGGGCAGCCGGTCGCCGTCGAGGGCCAGGCCGAGCGCGACCTCCCCGAGCATCACCGACGTCGCGGCGTAGCCGGGGTCGCCCGAGCCGGACGCCGTCGCCCGGTAGTGCCGGCCGCTCTCGGTGTCGGCGTCGACGACCATGCGGAAGAAGCCCTTCTCGCGGGTGGCCGCGTCGGGACCGGAGCCGGGGGAGGGCAGCACGCGGTCGAGCACGGCCCGGGTCGGCGGGAAGGCCATCGCGCCGAGGGTGGCGGCCAGCCCGGTGGTGATCCCCGCGGCGGCGAGTGCGCCGGTCAGCCCCCTCCCGGCGCTCATCGCCTCGCCGTAGCGCAGGCCGCGGCCGTAGGACCACTGCTGCAGGGCGTTGCTGCGCCGCACGATCCGGGTGTTGAACGGCGCCATGACGAACGGCGCGGTCCACCGGCCGTCGGCGGCCAGCGCGGGGGGAGCGGCGTCCGGCGGCTGGCGGGTGGCCGGCTCGGCGTCGCGGTCGGGCGAGAGCGCGTACGGGTCGCCGAGGACGCGGCGCACCGTCCGGTCCCGCGCCATCGCCTCGATCTGGGCGCGCATCGAGTCGATGGTGCCGCCGCTGAACCCGCCGCGGAGCGAGGCGACCAGGCGGACGTCGGTGAGCCCGCCGGCGCCGTCGGCGCGGGCGCGCCCGGCGAGCAGGAACACCGACAGGTCGGAGGGGATCGAGTCGTAGCCCGCGGCGTGCACCAGCCGGGCGCCGGTCTCCCGCGCGACGGCGTCGCAGCGGTCGATGGCGTCGCGGACGAACAGCACCTCCCCGGTCAGGTCGGCGTAGTGCGTGCCGGCGCGGGCGCAGGCCTCGACCACGGGCAGCCCGTAGCGCGCGTAGGGGCCGACGGTGGTGACCAGCACGCGGGTGCTCCCCGCCATCCGGGTCAGCGAGGCCGGGTCGCTGCTGTCGGCCTCCAGCAGCGGCCAGTGCCGTCCGGCCGCCGGCAGCTCCGCCGCCGCGGCGGCCAGCTTCTCCCGCGACCGGCCGGCCAGGGCGACGCGCAGGTCGGGCGGCGCGGCCTCGGCGAGGTACGCGGCGACCAGGCGGCCGACGAAGCCGGTGGCACCGAAGAGGACGACGTCGTGCTCGCGCGCGGGCTCGGTCACCGGGCCATCCTCGCCGTGCCCGGCCGGTCGGCGCGACCGGGTGGCCCGGTGCCGGTGACAGGGACGGCGCCCTCTCGCTAGCTTGCTGCCACACCACCCGAGGGACGCAGGAGGCGCCGTGCCCGTACGCCCGCCGGACGAGAACGAGGTGGCCGCGCTCGCGCGCACCTACGGGATGCACCCCGACGAGGCGGAGGTGTCCGCCTACACCGCGCTGGTCGCCGCGTTCCTGACCTCCTACGACGCGGTCGAGGAGCTCTACGCGGGGATCGCCCCGCACCCCCCCGCCGATCGCCCCAGCACCCGGCCCGCCGACGCGGACAACCCGCTGGGCGCCTGGTACGTGCGGACGGAGATCCGCGGCGCCGCCGAGGGGCCCCTCGCGGGCCGCACGGTCGCGGTCAAGGACAACGTGGCGGTGGCCGGCGTGCCGATGATGAACGGCAGCCACACCGTCGAGGGGTTCGTGCCCGCCAGGGACGCCACCGTGGTGACCCGCCTGCTCGATGCCGGCGCGACCGTCACGGGGAAGGCCGTCTGCGAGGACCTCTGCTTCTCGGGAGGGAGTCACACCTCCGTCACCGGCCCGGTGCGCAACCCCTGGGACCCCACCCGCACCACCGGCGGCAGCTCCAGCGGCAGCGCCGCGCTGGTCGCGGCGGGGGAGGTGGACCTCGCCCTCGGCGGCGACCAGGGCGGGTCGATCCGCATGCCGGCGGCCTTCTGCGGGATCGTCGGGCACAAGCCCACCCACGGCCTGGTGCCCTACACCGGCGCCTTCCCGATCGAGTCGACCCTCGACCACCTGGGGCCGATGACCCGCACGGTCGCCGACGCCGCGGCGGTCCTCGACGTCCTGGCCGGCCGGGACGGCGACGACCCCCGGCAGCCGGCCGACCTGGTGCCCGACCCCTGCGCCGCCGCGCTGGGCGGGGACGTCGCGGGACTGCGGGTCGGCGTGGTCGCGCAGGGCTTCGGCTGGGCGGAGCTCTCCGAGACCGGCGTCGACGACACCGTGCGTGCGGCCGCCGGTCGGCTGCGCGAGCTGGGCATCGGGGTCGTCGACCTCGACCTGCCGTGGCACCGGTACGCGCTGCACGTCTGGAACGTCATCGCCACCGACGGCGCGACCGTCCAGATGATCGAGGGGAACGGGTACGGCCACAACTGGGAGGGCCGGTACGACCCCGACCTGATCGCCCACTACGGGCGGCGGCGCCGGGAGACCGCCGACCGCTGGTCGCCGACCGTCACCGCGGTCGCCCTGGCCGGCCGCTGGTCGATCGAGCAGGAGCAGGGCCGTCACTACGCGATGGCCCAGAACCTGGCCGCGGAGGTCCGCCGCCGGTACGACGAGGCGCTGACCGAGGTCGACCTGCTGGTGATGCCCACCGTGCCGATGGTCGCCCGGCCGATCCCGGCGCCCGACGACCCGCTCGAGGTCCGGGTGTCCCGGGGCCTGGAGATGATCGTCAACTGCGCGCCGTTCGACGTCAGCGGTCACCCGGCCACCAGCGTCCCCGCCGGCCTGTCCGAGGGCATGCCGGTCGGGATGATGCTGGTCGGCCGCCGGTTCGCGGACGCCACCTGCCTCACGGTGGCGCACGCCTTCGAGCAGCTGGTCGGCGGGTTCCCGGGTCCTCCGGCCCGCTGACCCCGCGGCGGGCAGGCCGGTCACCGTCCGCCGGCGCCTCCCGGCCGGGG
>NZ_JBFNXQ010000005.1:0-115470 GCF_041018925.1 Geodermatophilus maliterrae | reverse complement strand
CCACCAGCACTGAACCCGACGGGGTCCCGGCCGACGTCGGCCGGGACCCCGTTCATGCGACCTCCTCGTTCGCCGGCGCGGACGGCCCGGATGCCGCTCGTGACGCCGACGGTTGGCGCGGAGCTCGCCGCTGCGCCTGCTGCCTGCGCCAGCCGTAGCGCGTCAGGCCCCGGGGCTTGTAGATCGAGACCACCGTGACGACGAGCAGGACGATCAGGCTCCCGACAGAGTGCGGCAGCGTGCCCGGCAGCCCGCGCGGGTCGGCGTCGGAGCCGGCGGCCTCGGCCAGCGACCTGATCGTGGGCGTCTCCGCCAGCAGAACCGCGCTGGCCACGAGGGTGAGCAGCAGCTTCAGCACGACCCAGTAGTGCTGGAACAGGCCCCACGACGTGCCCAGCGCGTTGATCACGCCGATGACCACCGACGTGACGGCCACCGGAACGATGGCGTAGACGACGGTCAGCTCCATCGCGACGTACGCGGCGCGGACCACCTCGGCGTCCGCGCTGGTCGACGCCGTGACGTCGAGCGCGAGGTAGGCGAGGACGGCGCCCAGCCAACCGACCGACGTCACCACGTGCGCGGTGAGGACGGCCCTGCGCAACCCCGGCGCCGTGCTCATCGGGCGCGGGCGTTCATCGCGTCCAGGCCATCGGTGGCGCCAAGACGGCCACGGCGACGGACGGCGCGCCCAGGCCGGACAGGTGCCGGCCGGGCCCGTGCTCCCCGCCCACGCCGGTGAGCCGCAGGGCGACGAAGAGCACGACCAGCACGCCGACGACGATCAACGTCATCCGCACCCAGCGCGGCATGCGCGGCGGGGTCTCACTCTCGGCGTCGGTGCGGCGACCGGGCTCGGTCATCGGAGGTCTCCTGTTCCTACAGCGCCATAGCTTTCCGCCCTTATCGAGACATTCTGTCTAGCGCAGTACATGGTGTCACGGGAGTGTCGGGCCGTACGCTTACCAGCGTGCCCCGACTGTGGACGGAGACCATCGAGACGCATCGCCAGACGGTGCACGACGCGATCCTGGATGCCGCCTGGTCGCTGGTGGCCGAGCACGGCCTGCTGTCGGTGACGATGTCGCAGATCGCGGAGGCGGCCGGAATCGGCCGCGCGACGCTGTACAAGTACTTCCCCGACGTCGAGGCGGTCCTGCTGGCGTGCCACCAGCGCCACGTCACGCAGCACCTGGCCCAGCTGGCCGAGCTCCGCGACGGGCCCGGCGACGCCGACGCCCGGCTCGAGGCCGTGCTCACGACCTACGCGTTCATCTCTCACCACCGCGGACGCCACGGAACCGGGGAGCTGGGGGCGCTGCTTCATCGAGGTGAGCACGTCGCGCGCGCGGAGCAACAGCTACTCGACCTTCTCGGTGGCCTGCTCGCAGAGGCGGCGGCCACCGGCGGGCTCCGGACCGACGTCGTTCCTGGCGAGCTCGCGGTGTACTGCCTGCACGCCTTGACCGCCGCCGCCGCCCTGCCGTCCGAGGCCGCTGTCCACCGGCTCGTCTCGGTCACCCTGTCGGGGCTGTATCCCCGGTCCTGACCGGGCGCCAGTGTCCGGCTCCCTTCGCGCCCGGGGCCGCGGCTGGACCTCGCCAGCCTGTTCGCACTGCTGCTGTCCCGTCCGCTGGGGCTGTGGGCGTGGCTGATCGCGCGCACCGAGACGAAGACGTTGTCGGCCGCCGATGTCCGGCGGGCGTCGGCCGGGTCGTGCCCGTCAGCCTGGCGACCGAGGCCGTGGTCGGCGTCGTGCGTGGGGTGCTGTTCGCCGCTGGCTACGTGCTCAGCGCGCTGTCCGCGGTTGGCGACATGCGGTCGGAGGTTGCGATGCGCCGGATCGTCACGGTGATCCTGGCCGGGTTCCGGCTGCCGGGTGGAGCCCGGTGATGACGGTGGGTGCAGCTGGGGTGAGCTGGGGCCGGCTGGGTAGACCAATCGCCAGCTGCCCGGGGCGTCGCCGGCGGCGGCCCGTTGCCGCGCCGCCGGGTAGGCATCGGAGGATGCGATGACCGTCGCCGCGCAGATGCTCGACACCTACCCGAAGGACCTCGGCGGGATCGACAAGGCCAAGCTGACCGCCTGCATCGAGGCGTGCTTCGAGTGCGCGCAGGCCTGCACCGCGTGCGCCGATGCGTGCCTCAGCGAGGACATGGTCGCCGAGCTGACCAAGTGCATCCGCAGCAACGCCGACTGCGCCGACGTCTGCGACGCCACCGGTCGGGTGCTGTCACGGCACACCGGCTACGACGCCAACCTCACCCGCGCGGTGCTCGAGGCGTGCGCTGCGGCGTGCAAGGCCTGCGGGGACGAGTGCGCTCAGCACGCCGAGATGCACGAGCACTGCCGGATCTGCGCCGACGCGTGCCGCCGGTGCGAAGCCGCCTGCCGCGAGTTGATCGGCTCCCTCGGCTGACCGCGGACGCCACGGTCGGCCGCCCCCGAGGTCCACCGTGGCGTCCCGGGTGTCCGCTCACGGTGGCTGGGGAAGGATGCGGTCGTCCGGATCGTGCGGGTCGACGGCTACTGCGCTGTGGGTCACCGTTGCGCCCGGCTCCACTCCCGCCTCCTCCAGCCGCCAGATGAGTGCCCCGACCTGCCGCTGCAGCTGTTGCCAGTCCTCATCCGGGTGGGTGCTCCCACCATCGAGATGGCGGTGCTCCCCGAACGCGTGCAGGTAGGCCTTCAACGCTGCCCGGAGCGTCATCAGGTCGCGTCCCGACAGTTCCACGGAGTGGGTCGCATCGAGGTCCACCTCCCGACCGTAGGGACGCAGTCCACCTTGCAACTCCCCGCCACCGCGCGGTGAGGGGTCAGCCGCTGAAGGCTTCGGTGAACGTGCGGCCGCCGTCGACCGACTCCAGGACGACGTCGACGGTGACCGCGGCGATCCGCAGCCCGTCGCCGGTCGCGGCTGCGGCCACCGCCTGCGGCGGGGAGCCGAGCTGCGTCCCGGGCTGCCAGGTGTCGGCGGCGTCGACCGACGTCCACAGGGTGCCAGCCGGGTCGACGCCGACCGCCGTGGTCCTGTCGGCCCAGGTGACGACCTGCAGCAGCGGTGCATCGGCGTCGAGAACCCAGGTAGCGCCATCGTCGGTCGAGCGCAGCAGGCCCTGCTCGGTGGTCGCCAGCACCTGGCCGCCATCGGGGGCGGCGGCGAGCGTGTGCGGCTCGGCCGGAATGGCCAGCGGCGCCCAGGTCTGTCCGTCGGGACTGGCGACCAGCGTGCCGTCGTAGCCGAGGACGCCCGTGTCGCTGACGGTGAGGGCGTGGAAGTCCGACTGGCCCTGCCGGGACAGCGGCGTCCAGGTGTGCCCGCCGTCGGTGGTCTCGATCAACCCGACCGGCTGGGGTAGGTCGACGTGCAGGCCGGGATGGCCCGAGGCCAGGTAGTGGCCGGGGCCGGCGACGGTGAACCCCATCAGGTCGAGCACCGGTCCGACCGTGGTGAGCCCCTGCTCTCCGACGGTGAGCAGGCGTGGTGGGTCGGCAGCCGCAAGCCGCCGTCGCCGGGGTCGAACGCGGCGCCGTGCACATGGGTCAGCTCCAGCGCCGCCGCGGCGGAAGTCGACGGACCGGCCGCCGGTGCTGGACCGGCGCTCGAGCAGCCGGCGAGTGCGGCGGCCAGGACGGCGGCGATCAGGACGCGGATCGCAGGGGCGCCGGCTGCGGGGCTGTAGGGCGTGAGGCGGATGGAGCGGGGCGGGAACATGCAGGCCTCCGAGGCTGCGCGAAATGGGGGGCGGGGCAGCGGCCGCGACGGGGCGGGGTAGGTCGGCTCCCGCCCCGCCGGGGTCCGGTTCAGCCGCCGAACTCCGCCAGCAGCTGCTCCATCTCGGCGATCTCGGCCGTCTGGGTGTCGCGGATGTCCTCGGCCATCGCGAGTGCGTCGCGGTTCCGCCCGTCGGCCAGTTCCGCCTCGGCCATCGCCGTTGCGCCGCGGTGGTGCTCGACCATCATCTGCAGGAACATCCGGTCGAACTCGGCGCCGGAGGCGTTGGCCAGGGACTCCATGTCCTCGCTGGACATCATCCCGCCCATGTCGCCGTGTTCCATGCTGCCGTGGTCCATCCCGCTGGAGCTGCTGGTCTCGACGCCCCAGTCCTCCAGCCAGCCGGTCAGGGTCTCGATCTCCGGTCCCTGCGCGTCCTCGATGCGGGCGGCGAGGTCCTGCACCCGGGGGTCGGCGGCCCGCTCGCCGGCCAGCTGCGCCATCTCCACGGCCTGCTGGTGATGGGGCAGCATGCCCTGGGCGAAGGCGACGTCGGCGTCGCTGAACTCCGCCGAGGCATCGGCGGACGCCCCGGCCGAGGAGCTGGCTGAGGCGCTGTCGGACATACCGGACATGCCCTCGTGGGCGGAGTCGCTCGAGCAGCCGGCGAGGACGAGCGCGCCGGCGAGCAGAGCGCCGGTCAGGCCGGTGACGCGTGCGGTGGTGCGGTTCATGAGGGTGTTCTCCTGCGGTCGTTGCTGGATGGAGGCGTGCGCGGACCGCCGCCGCGGCAGCTGTGCTGGGGCGGGACGGTCGAGCGGTCGGCCTAGATCCGCAGGACGCAGAGTGAAGACAGCTCCGGCGGCCGCAGCGGCGTGGGCCAGCGAGCGCCTCGCAGTTCCGGCAGGGCCGTGAGGAGCGATGCCAGCCCGACCAGCCGGGGTGCGAGGACGGCGAGCAGGACGGCCAGGCCGGCGGCGAGCACCGCCAGGCAGACCATCCACAGATGACCGGGCAGGCCGTGCCAGTGCCCGGGTGTGCTGTCGGCGGTGGTGGCGGCTGTCGCCGCGGTGTGTGCGGCCGGCGCAGCCATCGCCGGGCTCTCGGCGGCGTGGGCGGTGGGGTCGGTCCGGTGGGCGTCGGTGGCCGTGAGCGCCACCGACACGGTGGGGGAGCCCTGGCCGTGGACGGCGTTCGTGGGGTGGCCGGCTGCCGGGCTGCACTGCAACCCGTGCCCGAGGAAGACCGAGGCCAGCAGCAGCACCGCCGCCCAGCCGTGCACCACCGTCCTCACGCGCTCGAGGCTACGACGACGACATCGCAGTGACGCGCGCCGCGACGACGAGGCGACGAGGGCAGGACGTGACCCTGGCCGGCCGCCTTCGGCCTCGGCGTAGCGGTGCAGGCGTGCGCGAGACGAGCGCCACAGCCCCTTGCGGGATGTACCCCATGGGGGTACATCTTGTACCGCATACCGCTAGGGGGTACTAACCCTCGAGAGGAGGACCACCGTGAGCACCACCGACTACGCCGTCCGGGGGATGACCTGCGGCCACTGCGCCAGCGCGGTGACCGAGGAGGTCTCGAAGATCCCCGGTGTCACCGGGGTGCAGGTCGACGTGTCTGCCGGCCGGGTGACCGTCGAGGCCGACCAGCCGGTGCCCGCCGACGCGGTCGCCGCGGCGGTCGACGAGGCCGGCTACGAGGTCGTACCGGCCTGACCCGGTCCGGAGCGGGGCGCCGGCTGCCCGACGGACCCGGCGCTCCGCTCCACTTCCCGCTTCCCCACCGCACCTGCTGACTGCACGAGGAGACCGACATGGCCAGCTACACCCACGCGAAGGACGAGCACCTCAAGCGGCTGCGCCGCATCGAGGGCCAGATCCGCGGGTTGCAGCGCATGGTCGAGGACGACAAGTACTGCATCGACATCCTCACCCAGGTGTCGGCGGCGACCCGCGCGCTGCAGTCGTTCTCCCTCGGCCTGCTCGACGAGCACTTGGCCGGCTGCGTGGTCGACGCCGCGCAGAAGGGCGGCCCCGAAGCCGAGGAGAAGGTCCGCGAGGCCTCCGAGGCGATCGCCCGCCTCGTCCGCTCCTGACTGCCCGCCGGCCCGGCCCGGCTTCTCCCGGCTCTCCGGACGCCACTTGCAGGAAGGACCACGATGAACACCCCCACCCGGCTCGGCGCCTACGCGCTCGGCCTGGTCGCCGTCTTCGGCGCCGCCGCCGGCATCGGCTCGGTGGCCGGCCCCGTCGGCGCGGCCGCCGACGACACCGCCACCCACGACACCGCCTCCTCCACCGGGTCGCACACGCAGTCCCCGATGGACACCAGTGCACCGCAGGCATCCGCCGTCGACCACGTGCCCGGCGGCCTGCAGATCTCGGAGGGTGGCTACACCCTCGACGTGGCCGGCCAGCTCCCGGCCGGAGAGGCCACCCCGGTGTCCTTCCGGATCCTCGGTCCCGACGGGCGCCCGGTGACCGCCTACGACACCGCCCACGACGAGGACCTGCACCTGATCGCCGTGCGCCGGGACCTGACCGGGTACCAGCACGTGCACCCCGACCTGGCCGCCGACGGCACCTGGTCGATCCCGCTGGAGCTGACCGCCGGCACCTGGCGGCTGTTCGCCGACTTCGACCCCGCCGGCGAGGACGCCGCGCTCGTCCTGGGCGCCGACGTCGCCGTCGCCGGCGACCTCGTCCCGCAGCCGCTGCCCGAGCCGTCGACCACGGCCGAGGTCGACGGGTACACCGTGACCCTCGACGGGCAGCTGACCCCCGGCGCCGAGTCCGAGCTGACCCTGTCGGTCAGCCGGGACGGCCGGCCGGTCACCGACCTGCAGCCCTACCTGGCCGCCTACGGGCACCTGGTCGCCCTCCGCGACGGCGACCTGGCCTACCTGCACGTGCACCCGGCCGGCGAGCCCGGCGACGGCACCACCGCGCCCGGCCCGGACATCACCTTCTCCGCCACCGCCCCCTCGGCGGGGGACTACCGGCTGTTCCTGGACTTCCAGCACGGCGACGTCGTCCGCACCGCCGAGTTCACCGTCCGCGCTGGTGATCCCGTCACGGCACCGACCGGCGGCGGGACCCCGGCCACCGGCGACGGGGGTGGGCACGGCGACGACGGCCACGCCCACGGCTGACGCCCACTCCCTCACCACCGCGAGCGCGCTCCGAGGAGGAAGACGATGAGCTCCGCGACACAGAACACGACCCCCTCGGCCCGGGCCGGCGACGACCACGTCGAGCTGGCGATCGGCGGGATGACCTGCGCCTCCTGCGCGGCGCGCATCGAGAAGAAGCTCAACCGGCTCGACGGCGTCACCGCCACGGTCAACTACGCCACCGAGAAGGCGAGGGTCACCGTCACCGGCGACGTCACGCCCGCCGACCTCATCGCGACGGTGGAGAGGACCGGCTACACCGCCCACCTGCCCGAACCCCCGAAGGCCCAGACCGACGGCGGGCAGCCGGACGCCTCGGAGGGCGACGACCACGTCCGCACCCTGCGGCAGCGGCTGCTCATCTCGGCCGTCCTCACCGTCCCGGTGGTGACGACGGCGATGATCCCCGCGCTGCAGTTCACCTACTGGCAGTGGCTCTCGCTCACCCTCGCCGCGCCGGTGGTGGTGTGGGGGGCGTGGCCGTTCCACAAGGCAGCCTGGACCAACCTCCGCCACGGCGCGGCCACGATGGACACGCTCATCTCGATGGGCACCCTCGCCGCGCTGGCCTGGTCGGTGTACGCGCTCTTCTGGGGCACCGCCGGCGAGCCCGGCATGACCCACCCGTTCGAGCTGACCATCGCCCGCACCGACGGATCGGGGAACATCTACCTCGAGGTCGCCGCCGGGGTCACCACGTTCATCCTCGCCGGGCGCTACTTCGAGGCCCGCTCCAAGCGTCGCGCCGGCGCCGCTCTGCGTGCGCTGCTCGAGCTGGGCGCGAAGGAGGTCTCGGCCCTGCGCGGCGGGCGTGAGCAGCGGATCCCCGTCGACCAGCTGGCCGTGGGTGACCTGTTCGTCGTCCGCCCCGGCGAGAAGATCGGCACCGACGGCGTGATCACCGAGGGCTCCTCGGCGGTCGACGCCTCCATGCTCACCGGCGAGTCCGTGCCGGTCGAGGTCGGACCCGGCGACGCCCTCATCGGCGCCACCGTCAACGCCGGCGGCCGGCTCGTCGTCCGCGCCACCCGCATCGGCGCCGACACCCAGCTCGCCCAGACGGCCCGGCTGGTCGAGGACGCCCAGAACGGCAAGGCGCAGGTGCAGCGCCTCGCCGACCGCGTCTCGGGCGTCTTCGTCCCGATCGTCATCGCGCTCGCCGTCGGCACCCTCGGCTTCTGGCTCGGCACCGGCGGCGGACTGGCCGCCGCCTTCACCGCCGCGGTCGCCGTCCTGATCATCGCCTGCCCCTGCGCGCTGGGCCTGGCCACACCGACCGCACTCATGGTCGGCACCGGCCGCGGCGCCCAGCTCGGCATCCTCATCAAGGGCCCTGAGGTGCTGGAGAACACCCGCCGCGTGGACACCGTCGTCCTGGACAAGACCGGCACCGTCACCACCGGCCGGATGACCCTGCTCGACGTCGTCGCCGCTCCTGGCGAGGACCGCGCCCAGGTGCTGCGGCTGGCCGGTGCCCTGGAGGACGCCTCCGAGCACCCGATCGCCCGGGCCATCGCGACCGGCGCCGCCGAGGCCGTCGGCGACCTGCCGGCCGTGGAGGACTTCACCAACGTCGAGGGCCTCGGCGTACAGGGCATCGTCGACGGGCACGCGGTGCTCGTCGGACGCCCCCGGCTGCTGGCCGAGTGGTCCCAGCTCCTCGGCCCGGAACTGGAGCAGGCGAAGACCGCGGCCGAGGTCGAGGGCAGGACGGCCGTGGCCGTCGCCTGGGACGGCGCCGCCCGCGGCGTCCTCGTGGTCGCCGACGTCATCAAGGACACCTCCGCGGAGGCCATCCGCCAGTTCCGTGAGCTGGGCCTGACGCCGGTGCTGCTGACCGGTGACAACGCCACCGTCGCCCGGTCCGTCGCGGCTCAGGTGGGCATCGACGAGGTCATCGCCGAGGTGCTGCCCGCCGACAAGGTCGACGTCGTCCGCCGGCTGCAGGAGCAGGGCAAGGTCGTGGCGATGGTGGGCGACGGCGTCAACGACGCCGCCGCACTCGCCCAGGCCGACCTCGGCCTGGCGATGGGCACCGGCACCGACGTGGCCATCGAGGCCAGCGACCTCACGCTGGTCCGCGGCGACCTGCGCGCCGCTTCCGACGCCATCCGGCTGTCCCGCAGGACCCTGAGCACCATCAAGGGCAACCTGCTCTGGGCCTTCGCCTACAACGTCGCCGCACTCCCGCTGGCCGCCGCCGGGCTGCTCAACCCCATGCTCGCCGGCGCGGCGATGGCGTTCTCCTCGGTGTTCGTCGTCACCAACAGCCTGCGGCTGCGCCGCTTCCGCACCGCCAACGGTGCGGCCCCGGCCGGCGTGCGCCCGGAAGCGGCAGCCGACGCCACCAGTGACGCACCACGGGAGACCACCGCGGCACGCTGAGCGGCCGCACCCACAACCCACTCACCGACAGACCCGCGCGCCCACAGGCCCGCGGTGGACCGGGAGAGGAGAGGTCATGGCAGGAGACCAGACGACAACCGTGCTGGAGGTCGCCGGCGTGCACTGGGCGTCGGAGAAGGCGACCGTCGAGCGCGTGCTCGGCCGGCGCCCCGGCGTCCTGGGCGTCGAGGCCAACCCCGTGGGCCAGACCGCCACGGTCACCTACGACCCCACACGTACCTCGGTGGCCGACCTCACCGCGTGGATCCGCGACTGCGGCTACCACTGCGCCGGGCAGTCGGTACCCCGGCACGTGTGCGACCCCGCCGCAGAGCCGCACGCGCATGACCACCACGCCGGCCACCGGCCGACCGCGGACGCCGGGAGAGGCGACCACGGACAGGCTCCTCACGCCGGTCACGAGACGGGTCACGGCGGACACGGCGGGATGACGCCCCAGGACGCGATGGGCCACGGCGGCCACCACGCCGGCATGTCGATGGACGACATGGCCAGGGACATGCGCAACCGCTTCGTCGTCGCGGCGCTGCTGTCGGTACCGATCCTGCTGTGGTCGCCGATCGGCCGGGAGGTGCTCGGCTTCACCGCGCCGGCGCCGTTCGGCCTGCGCGACGACGTCTTCTCGCTCCTCCTGTCGCTGCCGGTGGTCTTCTGGTCAGCCTGGATCTTCTTCGACGGCGCCTGGCGGGCACTGCGCGCGAAGACGCTGGACATGATGGTGCTGGTCGCCGTCGCGGTCGGCGCGGGCTGGCTGTACAGCCTGGTCATCACGCTGACCGGGGGCGGGGAGGTCTTCTACGAGGCCGCCACGGTGCTCACCGCCTTCGTGCTGCTCGGCCACTGGTTCGAGATGCGCGCCCGCGGCGGCGCCAACGACGCCATCCGCACGCTGCTGGAACTGGCACCGCCGCGTGCCGTCGTGCTCCGCGACGGGCAGCCGGTGGAGGTGCCCACCGCCGAGGTCGTCGTCGGGGACCTGCTGCTCGTACGGCCGGGCGCGAAGATCCCGGTCGACGGGGTGGTCGAGGACGGCCACTCCGAGGTCGACGAGTCGATGGTCACCGGCGAGAGCCTGCCGGTGCACAAGGCGCCCGGCGACGCGGTCATCGGCGCCTCGGTCAACACCACCGGCACCCTGCGCGTCCGGGCGACGAAGGTCGGCGCCGACACCGCGTTGGCGCAGATCGTGCAGATGGTGCAGGAGGCGCAGAACTCGAAGGCCCCGGGCCAGCGGCTGGCCGACCGGGCGGCGTTCTGGCTGGTGCTCGTCGCGCTGATCGGTGGCGGCCTCACCCTCGCGGTCTGGCTGCTGGCCGGCGCCGCCCTCTCCATGGCCATGCTCTTCGCGATCACCGTCGTCGTGATCACCTGCCCGGACGCCCTGGGCCTGGCCACCCCGACGGCGATCATGGTCGGCACCGGTCTCGGCGCCCGGCGCGGCGTGCTGTTCAAGAACGCCACCGCGCTGGAGACCGCCGCCCGGATCGACACCGTGGTGATGGACAAGACCGGCACCCTGACGAAGGGGGAGCCCGAGGTCACCGACGTCGTCGTCGACGGGATGGCCGCCGAGGACGTCCTGGCGCTGGCCGCGGCGGTGGAGCGGGAGTCCGAGCACCCGCTGGCCGCCGCCGTCGCCGCGCACGCCGACGCCCTCGGCGTGCCGGCGCTGGCCGCCGGCGGCTTCCACAACGTCCCCGGCCGGGGCGCATCCGCCGAGGTCGCCGGCCACCGGGTGCTGGTGGGCAACGCCAAGCTCATGGCCGACGAGGGCGTCGACCTCGGCACGCTCGGCGCCCGCCGGGACGAGCTGGCCGGCAGCGGCCGCACCGCCGTCCTCGTCGCCGTCGACGGCCGTGCGGCCGGGGTGATCGCCCTGGCCGACGCCCCGCGGGAGACCTCGGCCGCCGCGGTGGCCGCGCTGCACGAGGCCGGTGTGGAGGTCGTCATGCTCAGCGGCGACAACGAGGCCACCGCCCGGCGGATCGCCGGCCAGCTGGGCATCGACACCGTGATCGCCGACGTCCTGCCCGGCGACAAGGCCGCCATGATCACCCAGCTGCAGCGGGCCGGCAAGCGGGTCGCGATGGTCGGTGACGGGGTGAACGACGCACCTGCCCTGGCGCAGGCCGACCTCGGCATCGCGATCGGTGCCGGCACCGACGTGGCCATCGAGACCGCCGACGTGGTCCTCATGCGCTCCGACCCGCTCGACGTCCCCACCGCGCTCACCATCGGCCGCGGCACGCTGCGCAAGATGCGGCAGAACCTCGGCTGGGCGATCGGCTACAACGCCATCGCCCTGCCGATCGCCGCCGGCGTGTTCGAACCGGCGTTCGGCCTGGTACTGCGGCCGGAGATCGCCGCCCTGTCGATGTCCGGGTCCAGCTTCCTCGTCGCGGTCAACGCCCTCCTGCTCAAGCGGCTCCGGTTGCCCGCCCCGGAGGCGCCTGCGGCGACCGCTGCCGCGGCGACCGCGCCGGAGCCGGTGTCCCGCTGACCGCGGCCGCGGCTGCAGTGCACCGTCGGTAGCGGATCCTGCCTGCTCACCGCCGAGTCCGGGTCCCGTCCTCGGCCAGCGAGGAGATCCGGGCCCGGCGGTGGCCGCACTCCCACGACCTGGGCGGGGTCGCTTCCGGGCAGGCTCGAGGAGCTCGCGGACCCGGATGTCGACTTGCGGATGATCCGACGCACGGTGCGTCAGCCCGGGGAAGCGGCGTCCCGGCCCGTACTGCCTGGACGACGTCGGCGATGGCGCGCACGGAGGTGCGACGCCGCGCTCCTCGTCCAGCAGGACGGGGTGCGTGGTGTCGGCGTGCCGGTGGCTGCTGTTGGTCGACAGCCCGGTCATGCGCTCCTGCGCGGACGACCAGGCCGGATCTGCCTCGTGCCCGGTGGCTCGATCCCGGTGCGCGGAGTGCCGGCCGGTGTCTCGGTGCGGCTGACCTTCTCGGGGTCAGCGGCGGACGCGGATGCGGTCGGGCGGCACGCTGGTGAGGTGCCGGCCCGCGGCCGTAGTCGTGCTCCCGGACCCAGGTGACTGCCGCACGCCGCCAAAGCCGTCGTCGCACAGTCGCCAGGCGCTCTGCTCACCGAGCCACCACTGGCCGTCGTTGTGGACCTACACATGGCGGGGTGGGTCGAAGCGGCGCTCGTCGAGCAGTCGGATGGAGACGGTCACCGCAGCGAGATGGCCGCTCAGCGGGCGGCGCCACGCACGGCAACCCACGGGAGTGACGCCGGTGATCACTGTGTTCCTGGGTGGGGAGCCGGGGGAGAGCATGGCGTGTGGCCCTCCATGAGGCGTCGACCGCGCCGCCGTTCGAGCAGCTGGCGCGGGCGACGGCCGGCCTGCGCGCCTAGCTGCGCCACGCGGTGCTCGACGCCAAGGGGGCTGGTGTGCTGCCTGATTGGTCGACCCTGCAGATCATCGGGGCCGACCGCGGATCCGGACGGGCGCCGGGTGTGGTCCCACTACACGGCCACCATCCGCACCGACGCCTCGACTGCGACGCGGAATGGCACCGGACAGCCCAGCGGCGAGCCGGTGCGCCGCTGGGAGCCCGGCCGACCCGGCGAGCGCCGCACATCGCCGCGAACGAGCCCGGGCGGCTGTGCGGGCGGCGGTCGGCGCACTCCAGGAGAGGCGCGCTTGCTCGGGACTCAGTGCCCTAGAGTCCGCCTGCCCGACTGCCTGCTCCCGGCCATCTGCAGAGGTGACGATGCCCATCGACCTGGAGGCGCTCGAGCCGGCGCCCGCGGGTCTCGACGCCTGCGCCTCGTGTGCCTACCGGGTGGCGGGGACCCCGGCGGTGTGCTTCGCGTGCACTGTCGCCGGCGGTGCGGCACCCGACAGGCCGGCCTGCGTGGTCTGCGGTCAGGTCGTCGATGACCACGGCTCGTGTCCCAACACGGTGTGCGGTGTCGACGACCGCTACTTCTCCCGCCTGTACACCGTGTCGGACAGGGCGGAGGAGATGTGGCGCGCCGTCTACCGGTTCAAGTACGGGGAGGAGCGCGACCTGGCCGAGGTGCTGGGGCGCATCCTCGTCGGCTTCCTCGAGGACAACCGGGAGGAGCTGGCCGGCTACGACCTGATCACGACCGGCGCCATCTACGTCGGTCCGCGGGCGCACCGGCTGTGGGACTACCTGCAGGTGATCGTCGAAGAGGCCCGGCGTCACGGGCCGGGGTGGCCGTTCGCCCCGGGCCTGATCGCGAAGTCGGGTCCCACCGGGCGGTTCCTCGGCATCAGCCCGGCGGAGCGCCGGAGGATCGCCGAGGGCGAGTTGCGATCCGCGCTGTCGGTTCCGGAGCCCGAGCGGGTCGTGGGACGGCGGATCCTGGTCTTCGACGACGTGTACTCGGAGGGATTCTCCCTGCGGGAGATGGCACGGGTGCTGCTGGAAGCCGGCGCCGCCGAGGTGGCCGGTGTGGTGTTCGCCCGCCGCAAGGGCGGCTGAAGGGCCCGGCCGCGGCAGTGCACCGCGCGGTGGGACACGCTGTCCCGGCGGAGCCGCGGGGGCTCCCGGGGGAGGTCCGGGTGGCGACGGAGTTGTACCTGGTGCGGCACGGCGAGGCCGTGGCGAACGTCGAGCCGGTGATCGGCGGGATGCACGGCGACGCGGGCCTCACTGCGCGAGGGCGCGAGCAGGCCCGCCTGCTACAGGAGCGACTGCTGGACCGGCCGGTGCACGCCGACCGGCTGGTCTCCAGCACCCTGCCGCGGGCGCTGGAGACCGCCGAGTACGTCGCGCGGGCGCTGGGACTGCCCGTGCAGCACGACGACGGGCTGCACGAGTTGCGTCCCGGGGAGGCAGACGGGCTGACGGTGGAGCAGTGGCGGACGCGGTACCGCGTCGGTGAGGAGCCGCCGGCGACGCGGGACCCCTACCGGGAGTTCTCCCCGGGCGGCGAGAGCTGGGCGACGTTCCTGGCCCGAGCGGGCGGCGCGCTGTCCCGGCTGGTCGCCCGGCACCGGGACGAGACGGTGGTGGCGGTGTGTCACGCGGGGGTCGTGGAGGCGTCGTTCGCGCTGGCGTTCGGCCTGGGCGCGAGCGGCAACCGGGTGGACTGCGCGCCGCGGAACACCAGCCTCACCCACTGGCGGCACCGGCCCTCCTCCGCCGGTGAGCCGGAGTGGACGCTGGTCTCGTTCAACGACGCCGAGCACCTGGCAGGCAGCGACCTCGCCGCGACGCCGCCGCACGACGCCGTGCCGCTCCCCGGCGAGGACCCGGCCGCGCAGACGTGAGCAGCCGCCCGCCGCGTGCGGCGCGTCCGGTCGGCCATCTGCTGTGATCGAGCGCGCGCTGTGATGGCCGGGGCGGGGGAGCGTCCCTAAACTGGTGTTCGTCGCTGGCGCGGGCCGTCGTGCACCGGCGGTGCCGCAGCGCCGGGGGGCTGAGCAGAGACCGTGGCCGGGTGATGGCAGTGCACGGCTCCCCGTGGGGCGGCGTCGAGGTCGTGGCCCATCGTGGGGCCTCCGCGGACGAACCGGAACACACCTTGGCGGCCTACCGGCACGCCGTCCGGCTCGGTGCGGACGCCGTGGAGTGCGACGTGCGGATGACTCGCGACGGCGAACTGGTGTGCGTTCACGACCGGCGCGTCGACCGCACCTCGACCGGCCGCGGCGTGATCTCGGCTCTGGACCTGGCCGAGCTGGAGAGGTTCGACTTCGGACGCGCTGCGGCGGCGTCCCGGCGGCGGCGGATCCGGCATGTCGCGGAGGAGTCCGACGAGGAGCCGTCGGTGGAGGACCCGGGGCGCCTGCTGACGCTGGAGCGGCTGCTGGAGTACGTGACGAGTACGCCCAGCGGTGTCCGGTTGGCCATCGAGACCAAGCACCCCACCCGGCACTCGATCCGGGTGGAGTCCGCGCTCGTGGCCGCGCTGCGCCGGTTCGGTCTGCTCGGCGGTGACCGGCCCGTCGAGTGGGCGGGCCGCCCGGCGGTGCGGGTCATGAGCTTCTCGCCGGCGGCGCTGCGCCGGGTGCGCGCCCTCGCCCGCGGCGTGCCCACCGTCCAGTTGGTGGGGCCGATGACGCCGTGGACGCGCTTCACCGGGCTGCCGCCGGCGAACACCGCGGTTGGACCCTCCGTGGGCCTGCTCCGCCGGGTGCCGTCCTACGTCGGCGCGGCGCACAGGGCAGGTGCGGAGGTCCACGTCTGGACGGTGAACCGGCCGCAGGACGTGGAGTTCGTGCTGTCGCTCGGGGTCGACGCGGTGATCACGGACCATCCGGGCACGCTCCTGGCTCGGCTGGGTCGTGGCCACCCCGGCCCTCGTGAGGAGTCCGGGTGACCGCGGTGGGTCAGGCCCGCCCGTCCGTGGGGCGCACCGGCGTCCCCTCCCAGGCGGAGCGGTCCGCGGCGCAGGCCAGGGCGTGCGAGCGCAGCGCCTCGGAGTACGGGACGCGGGTCCGCGGCGCCCGGCCGAGCAGGACGTCGACGAACTCGCGGTCCTCGGCGGCGATCGGGTCCTGCTCGGACCGCAGCACCTCCACGCCGTCCGCCGTCCCCACGTGCAGCTCGTGGTCGGTCAGGCCGCGCTCGGACACCTCGATCACGAGACCGTCCGCGACGACGTGCAGCGCGACCCGGTGCCGCCCGCCCAGGACGCGCGCCGAGGAGATGCTCCCGACCGCGCCGGAGACGAACCGCAGGAGCGACGACGAAGCCGTGGGCACGTCCTCCACGCCGTCGGGGGCGGCCCGCTCGGCCGCGGTCACCGTCTCGACCTCCCCGGCGAGGTGGCGGGCCAGGTCGAAGATGTGCGTCGTCTGCTCGACCACCTGCCCGCCGGAGTACTCCCGCCGGGGCCACCACGGCACGCGCGGTGTCCTGTCCCACCAGTAGCCGGTCACCAGCTGGGCGGGCGTCCCGGCGAGCAGCTCGCGCGCCCGCTCGACGACGTCGAGGTGCCGCCAGTGGTAGCCGACGGCGGTGGTCAGCCCGCTGCCGGCCAGCCGGTCGGCGATCCCCTGCGCCGTCGGCAGGTCCAGCGCCAGGGGCTTCTCCACGAAGAACGGCAGCCCGCGGGCGATCACGGCCGCCTCCAGGGCGCCGTGCGCGAACGGCGGCACGCACAGCCAGACCGCGTCGAGCTCTTCGGTCTCCAGCAGGGTCAGGCCGTCGTCGTAGGAGCGGGCGTCGTAGGAGCTCGCGACCTGCTCCGCGCGCTCGGGCTGCGTGTCGGCGACCGCCACGATCTCGACGTCGGTCATCCCGGAGAGCGCGCGGAGGTGCTGCCCGGCGATGAACCCGGTGCCCACGCAGGCCACCCGCAGCCGCGTCACGACCGGCTCCCGGTCAGCGCCGGCCGCAGCGCCGCCTCGAGCAGTTCCTCGTAGACCACCGCCGTCTCCCGCGCCATCCGGTCCCGGGTGAAACCGGCCAGGTACCGGCACCGCCCGGCGGCGCCCTGCCGGCGGCGCAGCCCCGGGTCGGCGAGCAGCCGCGCCAGCGCGGCGGCGAGCTCGGCCGGGCGTCCGAACCGCACGAGCGCTCCGGTCACGCCGTCCACGACCATCTCCTCACTGCCGACCACACGGGTGGCCACCACCGGCAGCCCGGCCTCCATCGCCTCCAGCGCGGCCAGGGACATCCCCTCGTACCTCGACGGCAGGACGAACACGTCGGCTGCGGCCAGCAGCAGCCGGGCGTCGGGACGGTGCCCGGCGAACCGCACGGCGGAGGCCACACCGAGTGCACCCGCCTGCTCGACGAGCGCCTCCCGCAGCGGCCCGTCGCCGAGCAGGACGACCGCCAGCCGCGGGAAGCGGGCGACCAGATCCGGCACCGCGTCGACCAGCTGCCATTGGGCCTTCATGTGGGTGAGCCTGCCCACGGTCAGCACCACCGGCTGCTCGGCGTCCAGCCCCAGGGCGCGCCGTGCCTCCGCCCGCGGCATCCGCCGGGCCAGCGGGGCGATCCCGTTCGCCACCGTGGTGAAGAGCTCAGCGGGCACCCCGATCCGCTCGTACGTCCGGCGCAGCCCGGCGGAGACCGCGACGAGCCGGTCCACCGGCGCGATCGCGGAGAAGTAGGCCTGCCGCCTGCGCGGGGAGGAGAGCGCGTAGGGCAGGTGCTGGGTCTGCACCACCACCGGGCACCCGGCGCTCCGGCCCAGCCGGACCCCGTCCCAGTTCTCACTGCCGGTCCCGACGTGGCAGTGGAAGACGTCGGCCGGGTGCGCCGCGAGGAACCCGGTGACCCGGGGCCCGAACCGCGGGTCGCGCGGAGACGGCAGCGACAGCGTCCTCGCGCCCAGTTCCTCGGCCCGGTCCAGCAGCCACTGCGTCCTGGGGACCGCGCGCGCCATCACCGACACATCCACCGTGCCGGCGAACGCGGCGACGAGGTCGAGCATGTGCGCCCCCATGCCCGAGGGGTCCATCGAGGGCGTGTAGAAGCAGATGGAACGAGGTTCGGCCATCCACGCCTCCATGACGTACCGCTGGAGGCGTGGAAACTATCGGCTGACCTCGTCGGACGCATGCCGGAGCGCCGACGGACCGCTCCCTCCGACTCCGCCGCCGCCCGGGTCGTGGACCGCGATCCCGGTGGCCACGGTCGCCGGACCGGACGCTGACGCGTGTCGTGCAGGCCTGCCCGGTCCGCGGTGAGCGGCGACCGCGCGAAGCCACGAGTGCCCGATCGTCCACCGATCGATTCGACGTCCACCACGTCGTCGTGGGGCCTCGCTCCTGTCGGCGGACTGCAGTTCAGGATCGTCGTCCACGGCGACGCGCTGCAGTCGTGTCAACGGACCGGCGCCCGTTGAGGTCATGCCTCAACCGTGCCACAGGCACCGGTCGAAGGTGACGTCTCACCCGGTGGTCAGCGGTCAACAGGGGTCGGCACCACTGACAAGACGTTGCGGAAGTAGGTCCTCACTCTCTGGTCGGGGCACTCCGGGGAGTCGGGGTCAGCGAAGGAGGGCACAGTCTCGGAGCCTCCTCGAGGCCAGGCATCGGACACGGTGCCCCCCTCGGGGACTGGGCGCGCCGACGACGCTTTGTGCCGCCCGTTACATCGGAAGCCAGTGAGACCGCCCAGGCGCGTATCGGTCGAGGATCAGGTCGCTGGCAAGGTGATGGGCGTCCCCTGTCAGCGGAGGTGGACCGTGGACACCCGGCAGCTGCGGTACTTCCTCGCCGTGGTCGACGCCGGCAGCGTGCACCGGGCGGCCGAGCAGCTCTACGTCGCCCAGCCCTCGGTCTCCCAGGCGCTGCGGGTGCTGGAGCGGGACCTGGGCAGCCAGCTGTTCCACCGCACCGGACGGCGTCTGGTGCTCACCGCTGCCGGACGGGCACTGATCGGTCCTGCCCGCGAGGTGATGCGCGGACTGGACCTGGGCCGGGCGACCGTGGAGGCCGTCGAGGGCCTGCTGGGCGGTGAGTTGATCATCGCGACGATGCCCTCGCAGTCGGTCAGCCCGCTCACCGGCATGATCGCCGCCTTCGCTGGCCGCCATCCGTTGGTGCAGCTCACCGTCCGCGGAGCGAGCACGCCCACCGACGTGCAGGAGATGCTCGCCACCGGCGCCGCCGAACTCGGGCTGGTGGCCACCGCTCCCTCCGCGCCGGCGTCGCCGGAGCTGAAGGTCCTGCACCTGGAGACCCAGCGCTTCGCCCTCCTGGCGAAGGACGCGGCGGCACTGCCGGCCGGGGACCCCGTGCGCCCGGCCGATCTCGCCGGCCGCGCGCTCATCGTCGGCCAGCAGGGGACCGGGATGCGCCGGGTGGCTGACACGGTGCGCCTGCAGGCCTCCGACATCCGGTTCGCGGTCGAGGTGGAGCACCGGGAGGCGGTGTTGCCGCTTGTGTTGACAGGGGTCGGGATCGCCATCGTCCCTGACTCGTGGCAGGCACTCGCCCGGTCGGCCGGTGCAGCCGTCCGCGCGCTGGACTGCCCCGACGTCCTGCAGGTGTCGCTGGTGTACCGGTCAGGCCGGCTCAGCCCGGCCGCCGCGGCCTTCCTCGAGCTGACGCAGGCGCTCGGCGACCCGTCCGGCTGATAGGCGCAGCCTGTCGAGGAGCGAAGATCCATGTCTTGGACCTGTGAAGCGGAGCCCGGTCCACTGGACCCATGACGCGCTACCGCATCGCCCTCATCCCCGGTGATGGCATCGGCGCCGAGGTGTTGCCGCCCGCTGAGGCGCTGCTCGACGCCGTCGGCCGCCGCCACGGCATCGAGTTCGCCTACGACTCCTGCGACTGGTCCTGCGAGCGGTACCTGGCCGAAGGCGCGATGGTGCCCGACGACGGCCTGGACCGGATCCGCCACCACGACGCGGTGCTGTTGGGTGCGGTCGGCTGGCCTGGCGTGCCCGACCACGTGTCCCCGTGGGGGCTGCTCATCCCGATCCGGCGCACCTTCCAGCAGTACGTCAACCTGCGCCCGGTCAAAGCGCTCGCCGGCGTACCCAGCCCGCTGCGCTCTGCCGGCGCGGGGGGCGTCGACCTCGTCGTGGTTCGGGGGAACGTCGAGGGCGAGTACTCCGAGATCGGCGGCCGGCTGGGCCGCGGCACCGCCGACGAACTGGCGGTGCAGGAGGCGGTCATCACCCGCAAGGGCGTCACCCGCGTCGTCGAGTACGCCTACGCGGTGGCCGGCAGCATCGGCGTCGCGCCGGCGGCCGACCTCGACCCCGAGCGCGAGTTCCCGTCGATGTTCGAGCCGGTCCACGGCTCGGCTCCCGACATCGCCGGGCGGGGCGAGGCCGACCCGCTGGGCGCCATCTGGTCGGCGGCCATGATGCTCGACCACCTGGGACACCCCGACGCCAGCGCCGAGCTGCTCGCCGCCGCCTTCGGCGCGCTGGCCGACGGCGTCAGCGCCGCCGACCTCGGCGGAACGGCGGACACCGCCGGCTACACGCGCGCGGTCCCGACCGGGTGGGCACCCCGGCCGGCGTGGGCGCATGAGCGGCGGAGCCGGACGTTCGGGCACTGGTCGCCACCGCCGACCGGGGCTGCAGCAGGTGTTCGCCCCGGCCGACATGGATGACGCCCACCCCAGCCGGAACCTCATCCTCTCGCGTCGTCTCGCTGAGGAGGCCGGTGCGCTCATCGGCCACCAGATGCTCGTCGAGACCTTGCGCGACCGCGAGGCTCACGAGTTGCAGGAGACGGTGGAGTGCCTCGCCGCCGAGCGGCCTACCGCAGCGCTCAGATCTCATCCCCGAACGGAGGACATGCAGTGAGGATCCAGTCAGTGCACGAAGGGGTCGTCCCCATCAGCTCCTCGATCCGCAACGCCTGGATCGACTTCAGCTCGATGGACTGCTCGATCGTGGCGATCGTCAGCGACGTGGTGCGCGACGGGAAGCCGGTGGTCGGCTACGGCTTCAACTCCAACGGCCGCTACAGCGCCGGGGAGATCCTCCGTCGGCGGATCCTGCCGCGTCTCACGGCGGCCGAACCGGACGCTCTGCTGGACGAGGCCGGGGAACTGGACCCCACCAGGGCCTGGTCGATCATGATGAACAACGAGAAGCCCGGTGGGCACGGTGAGCGTTCCGTCGCCGTCGGCGTCGTCGACATGGCTCTGTTCGACCTGGCCGCGAAGATCGCCGGCCAGCCGTTGTACCGGTACCTGTCGGACCGGTACGGCGACGGGCAGCCCGACGACAAGGTGTTCGTGTACGCCGCCGGTGGCTACTACGCCCCCGGCAAGGGTCTGAGCGACCTGCAGGACGAGATGCGCGCGTTCCTCGACCAGGGCTACCGCGTCGTGAAGATGAAGATCGGCGGCGCGGACCTGTCGGAGGACCTCAAGCGCATCGAGGCCGTCCTGGACGTCCTCGACGGCGACGGCTCCCGGCTGGCAGTCGACGTCAACGGCCGCTTCGACCTGGACAGCGCGCTGCGGTACGGCCGCGCGATCGAGCCCTACGGCCTCTTCTGGTACGAGGAGGTCGGCGACCCGCTGGACTACCGACTGAACGCGGTGTTGTCCGAGCACTACAGCGGCCCCATCGCGACCGGCGAGAACCTGTTCTCCGTCCAGGACGCACGCAACCTCATCCGCTACGGCGGCATGCGCCCGGACCGGGACTACCTGCAGTTCGACCCCGCCCTCAGCTACGGGCTCACCGAGTACCTGCGCACCCAGCAGATGCTCGCCCAGCACGGCTGGTCCTCCCGCCGGTGCATCCCGCACGGCGGCCACCAGTTCTCCCTGCACATCGCCGCCGCCCTCAAGCTCGGCGGTAACGAGTCCTATCCCGGGGAGTTCCAGCCCACCGGCGGCTTCGCCGACGATGCCGTGGTCCGCGACAGCCGAGTCGGACTCACCGAGATCCCGGGCATCGGCTTCGAGGGCAAGCAGGCCTTCTACGACGTGTTGCGCAGGCTCCACGAGTGACCGAGCCCTGTCCGCGGGTGCTGCCGCGCGTCGCCAGGTGGGGGCGAGGCGCCCGCGGACAGAGCAGCGTGCTCCGCGGCGAAGTCCCCCGCCGGGAGGGTCGCCGCGCTCGTGCCGCACCGTGCCTGCCGGTCGGATGACGTGGGGCCTGCGCGTTCCGGGTCACCACATCGTCGCTGGCTGCACCCCGGCGCGGTGACCCGCTCTTGGCGGACCGGTCTCGTCGTCGGGCAGCACTGCATCACCGCCTCGATCGTCCCGTCGAACTCCTCGGCCGCGAGGCCGAACATCTCCAGGAGTTGCTCGTCCCAGGAGAGCACTCCGGTCGTCAGGTCCCAGTCGAAGGTCCCGATGCCCGCAACGGAGATCGCGAGGTCGAGCAGGGCGGTCCGGGCTTCGTCCCCGTGCCGCAGATCCTGCTCGGCGTCGTCCACGGCCGACGTCCCCCTACTCGGTTCCACGCGCGGTGCCTCGCGCGCCTGCATTCTCGCCGACGCGTCCTGTCGGTGGTCACACGGCTTACGACGTAGAGCGCGAGTCGTGGATCGCGCTCAGCGCAGACGGGCGAGGAGACGTACATCGGTGAGGGAGCAGTCGGCGTCTTCGCCGTCGCCCCTCCCGAGGGAACCTGCTGGTCTTCCTCTCTCGCCTGCGGGCACCCGCGGCGGGCTGAGCCGGGTCCCGCGGACGGCGGCTCGACCCCAGTACGCCTGGCCCTCGACCTCCGAGCGAGGGAGTCCGCGGACAGCGGCGGGCCTCCACCCGCTGCCCTCATCGTGCAGGAGCTGCACTGCCGCGCGCTAGCCTCGCGGCAAGGGCCGAGTCCGAGGACCGGAGGTCCGGTATGCGCTTCGTGTTCAGCCCGCCCGCCGAGGCGGCGGCCGACCTGCTGACCCTGCCCTGGGGCACCCCGCTGTCGCAGTGGACCGACGACCGGATCGTCGAGATCCCGCAGCACGGGCGCTCGCGCCACGTCGTCCGGTTCGTGGCCGAGGCCGGGCGTGTGGTCGCGGTCAAGGAGCTGCCCGAGCAACCCGCCCGCCGCGAGTACGAGGTGCTGCGACGACTGCACGAGCTCGGCATCCCGGCGGTCGAGGTCATCGGCGTCGTCGTCGACCGGCCCGGTGGCCAGGAGGCGCTGCTGGTCACCCGCTTCCTGGACTACTCGGCGTCCTTCCTCGCGCTGTTCGCCAACCCGCGGGGCGCGCACCTGATCGACCGGGTGATGAACGCCCAGGTCGAGCTGCTGGTCCGCCTGCACCTGGCCGGCATCGTGTGGGGCGACTGCTCCCTGGCCAACACCCTGTTCCGGTTCGACGCCGGGACGCTGGCCGCCTACCTCGTGGACGCCGAGACGGGGGAGGTGCACGAGCGCCTGACGCAGAGTCAGCGGGACCACGACACCGACGTCGCCTATGCGCGGGTCGTCGGCGAACTGACCGACCTGCGGGAGAGGGGCTCCCTGGCCGAGGACCTCGACCCGGCCCTGGCGGCGGCCGACCTGGTGGCGCGGTACGAGCAGCTGTGGGCCGAGCTGACCAGCGAGGAGGTGATGCCGCGCGACCAGCAGCAGTTCCGCGTCGCCGAGCGCATCCGCAGGCTCCAGGACCTGGGGTTCGACGTCGGTGAGATGGAGCTCGTCGACGACCCCGCCGGTGGGACCCGGCTGCGCCTCACCACCCGCGTCGCCGAACCCGGCAACTGCCGGCGGGCGCTGTTCACCCGGACCGGGCTGGACGTGCAGGAGAAGCAGGCCCGCCGCCTCCTCGCCGACATCGCGAGCTACCGGGCCGGGCTCGAGCAGGTGGAGGGCGGCCCGGTCTCCGAGACCGCGGCCGCCATCCGCTGGCTGACCGACAGGTACCAGCCCACGATCGCCGCCATCCCCGCGCACCTGTGCAGCCGGCTGGACGCCGCCGAGATCTTCCACGAGATCCTCGAGCACCGGTGGTTCCTGTCCGAGGCGGCCGGGCGGGACGTGGGCATGCATGCCGCGGTGCGGGACTACGTCGACGGTGTGCTGTCGGCGGTGCCCGGCGACCTGGTGACGCCGACGCCACGGATCGCCGACCAGGGTCCCGCGCCCCTGTGAGCGACCGCTCGCAGGGCCTGCTCCCACCTGCCCTCCGAGCCACGTCTCGGCTGCCCTGACCCCAGCTGGGCTGCGGCCCGCCTCCGACCTCCGCCGCCGTGCCGACTCCCAGCGCAGGACTGCAGACTCCGGCACGCCCGAGTGCGGAGGAGAACGACGGCCCCCGGTGCGGCGGGCGAGAAGCCGGTCGTCATGACGGCGACCACCGAGGAGCTGCCGCCGTCTGGACCTCTCCCGACGCCGGGGAGCATCCCGCTCTCCTGGCGGACGCCTGCGCTGAACACCGGCGCCGCCGTCTTCGACGACATGCGCGTGGTCGTGCGCAGCCACACGCCGACCGGCGATGTCGCGGCGGCGGTGCCGTTCGCCTGGCACTCGACGATCGAGTGCGTTCTCGACTTCCTCCCGCAGGGCTGACGGGTTCCAGCGGCCCATGCGGTGCTCGAGGCGAGGGACCTGGTGTGCTGCCGGAGTGGTCGACGAGAGCTCTGACAACCCGCAGGTCCGCCGCTGTCTGCGCCACCGCGGGATCACCGCGCGGATCGCTCACATCGGCCGGGACTCCAGCGCTCGCCTGGGCCGGCACCGCTGGGTCGTCGAACGCACGCCGGGCTGGCTGCTGTCCTACGAACACCTCGCCCTGCGCTACGACCGCACCGCGGTCACGATCACTGCGCTGGCCCGCCTGGCGGTCACCCTCGTCTGCGCCCGCCACCTACCGACCGACTGATGCAACGTCTTCGTCAGTCGTCGATCGGCCGGGGTCAGGCACGACTTCGAGGCCAGGTCCCCTACGAGCGTGTCACCACCTGACACGACGCTCCCTGGTTCGGGCTCTGAGGGTCACGGCTGACGCCGTCGACGAGGCCTTGAGCGATGTCCCGCAGTTTCCGGTTGGACCGCTGCGAGGCGGCCGCAAGGAGGTTGAAGGCCTGAGCCGCATCGCAACGCCGCTGACTCATCAGGATGCCCTTGGCCTGCTCGATGACGGCCCGGGTCTGCATGGCGGTGTCCAGGTGCTGAGCCAGCTCCCGGGTGCTCTCGTAGAGGTGCATGTTGTGGACAGCGACAGCGGCGTAGGAGGCGAACGCCCGGGCGACGTCTCTGGCGTCGTCGTCGGGAGCATCGGGCTCGATTGCGTACAGGTTCACCGCCCCGTTGATGGTCTCCCGCACCGGGATAGGGACCGACAGGGAGCTCAGCGAGCCGCGTTCGACGCACGTCTCGGTGTAGCCGGGCCAGCGGGGCTCTGTACGGGCGTCGGTGATCTCCCGGATCTCCTCGCCGACAGCCGCGTCCAGGCACGGGCCGTAGCCGCGGCCGTACTGCGACTCGTCGAGATCGAGCGCCAGCTTGCCGGTGTAGGCGGCGGTGGTGGCCCTGTCGTTGACCACCAGGCTCACCGACGCCTCGGCCACGCCGGGGATGACCTGCTCGGCCAACTCAGCGACCCGCTGGAGCATGGCCTCCATCGAGATGTCGTCGAACGAGAGCCGGCCCAGCTCGGTGAACGCCGCGGTCACGTCCAGTGGCTCCGGAGACGTCTCTTCGGTGCTCATCGCGGTCCAGCCTCTGGGGTCCGGCTGACCGAGGGAGGCGCTCGGCCCCGAAGTGAGTCGCCCTGACAGGACCACCCGAGATCGACCAGGCCGCTGTATGACCCGTCGGAAGCCGCTGAGCGCGGCATGTACCCAACCTACTCGCCCCGGAGCCCGACGGAGAGCGCCTGCGGTCACCTACTGGCGGGCGGGGCGCATCCGGCCTGAGGGACAGCCGGTCCGGGGGCGGGCCTCCTCGGCGGCCACTGGTGCCCCGGGAAGCCGGCCGGGCGCGAGATGCTGGGCTCCTCGATCCAGGGGAGGCGTCACAGATGAGAACGGTCGCGATCGCCTGTCAGGGCGGCGGCAGTCACACCGCGTTCACCGGAGGAGCGCTGCAGCGTCTGCTGGCCGATCCCGACCACCGGGTCGTGGGCCTGTCCGGTACCTCGGGTGGCGCGGTCTGCGCTCTGCTGGCCTGGTACGGCCTGCTGACCGGTGGCGCGGCCGAGGCCGGCCGGCTGCTGGAGCGCTTCTGGGCAGCCAACGCGGCCACCACGCTGAGCGCGAAGGCGGCAAATGCCTGGCTGGTCGGTCTGGCCCGGCTCGAGGGGCGGGTGTCACTGCCGACGGTCAGCCCCTACGCCTATCCCGACATCGCCGGCGGCGCCTTCGTCGACCTGCTGACCCGCCACGTGGACGTCGATCGGCTGGCCCGGCTGCAGGAGTCCCCGCCGCAGGACCAGCCGCTGCTGCTCGTCGGCGCCGCCGACGTCCTCACCGGCGACTTCCAGGCCTTCTCCAGCCGGCGCGGGGAGATCACCGTCAACGCCCTGCTCGCCTCGGCCGCCGTTCCGCTGCTCTTCCGCGCCGTCGAGGAGCAGGGCCGGTACTACTGGGACGGGCTGTTCAGCCAGAACCCGCCGGTGCGCGAGCTGCCCGATGCCCGCCCGGAGGAGCTCTGGGTGATCCGGATCAACCCGCGCAGCCGGGCCACCGTGCCCAAGACGGTGGGCGACATCGCGGACCGGCGCAACGAGCTGGCCGGCAACCTCTCGCTGGAGCAGGAGCTCTACCTCATCGGCAAGGTCAACGAGTGGGCCGATCGGCTCGGGGACCCCTATCGGCGCATCGAGATCCGGGAGCTCACGCTCGATCTCGGCGTCGACCTCGACCTGGCCAGCAAGCTGGACCGCCGGCCGGCGTTCATCCGCCGGCTGTTCGACGGGGGGCGCGAGCAGGCGGAGGAGTTCCTGGCCGGGCTGCCCGACTGACAGCCGGGGCCAACGCCTCTGCGGTCCTGCGAAGGCCGCTCGTCCTCTCCGTTCACGAGGATCTCCAGACGTGCCGACAGAGCCGTGTGAAGAGCGTCTCGTCTCCGAGGCGACCCACGTGCGAGAGGCAGGAGATGGGGACTGCTGCACGGATCAGTGACAGGTCGGGTCAGGCCGCCTGAGCTGCAGGCGTGTGGGTGATGGTCTCGTACGCGTTGGGCGTCAGCCGACCGAGGGCGTCCTGTCGGCGTCGGCGGTGGTAGGTCCGTTGTGCGGTGCTCGGTGATGTCGGTCAGCCACAGCTGGTCGGGCGCGGCGGCGGTGAAGACGCGGTCGACCTGGTCGTCGTGGACCGGTGGGCCGGGACGCCCGCCCTCGCCCCGGCGGGGTCCGCCGAATGCGCTCCACCGGTGGTTGGCCGAGCAGATCGCCCAGGCGGTCCGGCCTGTCATCGGTTGCCCGTTCGCAGCGGCTTCATCGACGAGGAGCCGGTTACCGAACTCCGGGTCGTCGCGGTGGGCGTGGAACAGCGCGTCGGCCCGGTAGGCCCGGGTCAGTTCGCTGGCGGTGACTGTGCGGACCAGCCACCGGTAGTAGGGCTGGCGGGCGAGCTCGAGACCCCGGCACGTCACCGCGACGCCGCTCCGGGACCCGGGTGGCTGTCGCGCACCGGCTCAGGAAGACGTTGCGGACGTCGGCCTCCGGTCGCTGGCCGGTCGTGACCCGTTGTCGCACAGGGCAGTTCATGTCGTCGCCGCGGGGGAGGCGGGCGTGCTCACCGGGACCTCTGCTGGCCCCGGGCGATGAGGACGAGGCCGCCCACGACGACCACGATGGGCATCCACGACGGCAGCCCGAGCGGTCCGAGCAGCAGGCCCACGACGGGGAGCAGGAGCTGGAAGCCGAGGTAGAGGCCCAGCGCCACCAGCACCCAGAAGATGGCGGGCTGCTCGGCCCGCAGTCGGCGCAGGTGGTCCATGGCGTCTCCTCGGTCGTGTCAGTGGGCGCGGGTCGACGACACAGCCTGTCCGTGGACGGCCGGCTCGAGCTACCGGGGCACATCGGCAACCCGGGGTCGGGACTCGAGTCCACTGTGCACCGGAGACGTCCCTACACGAGGACGGCGTGGACTGTGGCCGCGGGCCGGAGGGTCAGGCGTCCGGGGCTCACCGAGGTCGCCAGCACCAGGCGCTCCGACTCCGGGCTGGGTCTCAGATCGGGTTGCGGCTGCTGTACCGGCGCGATCGAGGGTGCGCAGCGAAAGCAGCGGAGCGCCGAGGTCGCGGATCCGGGCGAGGACACCGTGCAGGTGCGCCTGGTCGACGACCGGCCCGGTCAGGCTGGTGGTGCCGTCGTCGAGGCGGACCAGGGCAAGGTCGTCGAGGGTGGCGGCCCAGTGATCGTCGAGGTGCCCCGCGACCCGGATCTCATGAGTCGCGGAGCCGGTCGCGGTCGGGCGGGTCCGGCCCGGGCCGGCGGGGCTCGTCGCGGGGCTGGTCATGTCGGTGCCCCCACTGGCGCGCCGTGGATCGTGGTGGCGCCGCGTGGGTGGCGGCGGGTGCGCCGGCGAGCGAGGCGGCGGATGGCCCATTCGGCGACGGCGAGGTTGACGACCCAACCGGCGCCCGTGGCCAGGTCCATGCGGAGCTCGCCGGAGCCGACGACGGCCTCGGCGATGCCCTCGGTGAACGCCTGGGTGCCGGCGGCCAGGCCGATCGCGTAGGCCCGGATCATCCAGGCCCGGTGGGCGCCGATGTCGCGGCGGCGGATCGCGCTGATCCCGAGCAGCAGGCTGGCGGCCATCGCGACGGCGAACACGAGCCGGAGGACGTGGAGCAGCTCCCCGGTGCCGGCCCGGGCCTCGTAGAAGAGGGTCAGCCACAGTGCCGACCCGGCGACCGCGAGCCCCGCCGCGATCACCAGACGGCCGGCGCGGCGGTGCCATGCAGGGTGGCGGCGCCGGATGCGGGGCACGAACTGGGACGCGCCCACCAGCGCGAACGCTGCGGCGCCGACGATGTGGACGACGAGGGCGGCCGGGAAGCCGGTGAGCCGGTCGTCGGCCGGCATCAGGTCGGTCCGCCGGCGAGCCGGACGAGCCGGAGCGAGCCGGCCGCGAGCGGGATGGCGGACAGCGCCACCAGCGCGGCCGGGGCCGGCCAGCCCCGAGGCTGGCCGGCCCGCTGGTCCCGCGGGAGCGGTGATCCCCCACCGGATGAGGTCAGGGAGGAGGTCGACCGGGCGGCACGTTGTCGCACGGTCATCGGACTGCGGGCTGCCCGGCCGGGCTGGCGGCCATGGTGGTCGAGGGGAACGTGGCGGGCCCGGTCCGACGTCCATCGCGGGGGTTGCGCCACAGGGACACGCCCAAGGCGATGAGCGCGATGCCCGCGGGGACGGCGAACGGCCGGTTGAACGACTCGGGCAGGACGGCGAGCGCGGCGGTGGCGGCGGCGCTGACGGCGAGCAGGGCGGCCGCCCACCGGGCGAGGACGCCGGTGCGGAGGAGGGCGATGCCGAAGACCAGACCGCCGACGATGTAACCGGCCCCGGCGACGTCGAGCAGGGTCTGCACTCCGCCGATGTCACCGTCCGGCGTTCCGCCGTTGGCGGCGACGACGACGTCGTCGACGAACCCGGGCTCGCTGTCGACCAGATTGGGCAGGACGGCGGCGGCGATGACCTCGACGGAGAGCAGGGCCAGGTACCCGACCGCGAACACGAGGTAGCCGACCAGGCCGAGGACGCCGGCCCTGCGGTGCTGGCGCAGGTACATGCCGGTGATGCCCGCGAGCGCCAGCGCCGCCATCGCGGACTTGGCGCCGCTGCGGGCCACCCACTGGGTGGTCTCGGTGGTGAAGGAGCCGGTGGAGGGGTGGCCGAGCTGGACGGTGACGAAGATGGCTCCGGCGACCGCGGCTGCGGCGCCCGCGGCCTTGGTGAGGCCGGTAGCGGTGATGGTCATGACGGAGCTCCTCGTCCCGGTGCCGGGCGGGTGTCCGGCGATGTCGGAGACGCTAGGAGCTCGGTGGGCGGGTCCACGTCACATGATCATGTGACTTCCTTGGTGATCTGGTCTCGGTGGCTCGACCTCGTGATCCCAGCTGCCGGGGCGGGCCTACAGCAGGCCGAGCTCACCTGCGCGGCTGACCGCAGCCCGCCGGGTGTTCACGTCGAGCTTGGTGAAGATGTGCCGGGTGTGGGTCCGGAACGTGTTGACCGACAGGAACAGCCGGTCGGCGATGTCGGGGCCGGTCAGGTCGGTCGCCAGCAGCCGGAGCACCTCGACCTCCCGCTCGCTCAGCGGCTCCCGGCTCCCGAGTGCCGGTGGGCGAGGACAGGAGGGGTCATCCTGCTGGCGCTCGGCCGCCTGGAGCAACGCCGCTGCCTCTGCCGAGCCGAGCAGGTCGGGGCGTCCCGCGGCCGCCCGGAGCAGCACGCCCATCGCGGGTCCTTCATCGAGGAACAGCCGGCAGTACCCGACCGGGACGCCGGCCCGCAGTGCGCGACCCAGGTCTGCCAGCGCGGCGTCCGGGTCGCTGTGGCGGTGCCCGAGGGACCGCACCAGCAGGGCCTCGATGAGGCTGCCGCCACGATCCGCTGCCTCGGCGGCGGCCACGATCCGGTCCAGCAGCGTGCGGGCGTCCTCGAGGGTCTTCGGTCGTGGGGCGGCGCGGTGCTGCGCGATGAGCAGACGGGCGAGCACGAGCTGGTCGTACTCGGCCGAGTAGTCCGACGGGCTGTCGGAGGTGACGTGGTGAGCGCGGGCCCACGTCGCCGCGTCCTCCAGCCGCCCCTGCGCGATGCGGACCCGCGCCCGGCTCGCGGGGATGGGACGCACGTCGGGGAAGTAGCCCGGCAGGTACAACGGCTGTGCCTGCTCCAGCATGCCGACGGCGCCGTCCAGGTCGCCGTGTGCCACCAGCAGTCCGGCCATGGCGGTGTACCAGCGGTGTCGGTTCTCCGGCAGCGACGCGCGTTCGCCGAGCTCTCTCGCCATCCGTAGGTGCTCGGCGGCGGCGTCGAGGTCGCCTTGTTCCCTCAGCACGTCCGCGAGGCCGACGTGCAGGTCCCCGGTCGTGGACAGCACCGGGCCCGGATGGGCCTCCGCCGTCCGGAGGGCGCGCTCGTAGAGTCGCCGCGCCTGGTCGGGCTGTCCGCGCGCGAGCCACATGGTGGCGAGGACGACGGTCGTGCCGAGCTCGTCGGTGACGTTGCCGGCGGCGTGCAAACTGCGCACGGCCTCGCCGAAGGTGTCCACCGCTGCGGGCAGGTCGCCGGCGGCCCATGCGGCCAGGCCGAGGAACCCGGCGCCGCCGGAGCGGGCGACGTGGTCGGCCGGCCCGGCCAGGTCCAGGGCGCGGCGGGCGTGCGCGATGGTCCCTGCGACGTCACCGCGGGCCTGGGCGACTGCGGCGCGGTACACGGCGGCCTGCGCCGGCAGGGCTCGCAGCTCCTTCTCCCGTGCGCGGGCTGCGTCAGCCAGGCGACCCGCGTGCGGCACGCCCGCCGCAGGTTCGCGCGTCGTCGTCCGGAGTGCCTCGTCGGCGTCGTCGAGCCAGCGCTCGGCCCCCTCCAGGTCGCCCACGGAGAGTCGCGCCGGCCCCATCTGCACGGCGAGGAGCGCGCGGCCGCGGAGGACGTCGTCGGGGAGGGCGTTGAGCCAGGCGCGCAGGGTCCGGTCCTGCCGCCGCTGGCGCGCCTCCGACAACGCCAGTTCCAGGAGGTCGGCTACGTGCTCGGCGTCGCCTGCGGCGAGGGCGTGGCTGATCGCGTCGCTCAGCGTCCCGTGTTCGGCGTGCCAGTCACTGGCTGCTCGGTGCAGGCTGCGGACCCGTCCGGGGCTCTCGGCCAGGAGCCGGGCGCGCAGCGCGTCGGCGAACAGGTGCTGGTAGCGGAACCACTGTCGCTGATCGTCGAGCGGGACCAGGAACAGGTTGCCGCGCTCCAGGGTCTCCAGCAGCCGTTGCCCGTCGCTGCCGCCGGTGAGCGCGTCGCACAGCGGCCCGGTGAGCTGATCGAGGACCGACGTGTCGAGGAGGAACGTGCGCACGTCCTCGGGGTGGGTGGCCAGGACCTCCTCGAGCAGGTAGTCGAGGACGAACCGATTGCTGCCGGTGAACGCCTCGACGAACGCGGCGATCCCATCGGATGCCGGGTCGCCGGAGCCGGCGGTGGTGTGGCCGCGGACCGAGAGGGCGGCGAGCTGGAGTCCGGCCGCCCAGCCCTCGGTCCGGTTCTCCAGGGCGGCCACCTGGGCGGGCTCGAGCCCGAGGCCCATGACCCGGTTGAGGAAGACATCGGCCTCCTCCGCGGTGAACCGCAGGTCGGCGGCGCGGACCTCGAGCAGCTCCCCACGGGCCCGCAGGCGGGACAGCGGCAGGGGCGGGTCCGCACGCGTCGTGATGACCACCGTGACCTGGGGCGGCAGGTGGTCGAGCAGGAAGGCGACCGCACGGTGGATCTCGGGGTCGTCGATGACGTGGTAGTCGTCGAGGGCGACGGCAGTGGAGCCGCCGAGTGCATCGAGGTCGTTGACGAGGCTGGCCACGACGTCCTCGACCGGGAGGGTGCGTTCGGTGTCCATCAGCGCCAGCGCCTCGGCCCCCACCTCGGGGCTGGCGGCCTGGAGTGCCGCCACGAGGTTGGTGAGGAAGACGTGCAGGTGCGCGTCGGTCGCGTCGAGGGACAGCCACGCCACCCGCAGGGCCTGCGGTCTCCGGCCCGCGTCGCGGTCCTCGGCCGGACCCGGCGACAGCCACTGGGTCAGCAGAGTCGTCTTCCCGTACCCGGCCGGGGCCGAGACGAGCACCAGCCGCGGCATCGTCGTCGAGTCCGCGCGGAACTCGACGTCCAGCCGCTCGCGGGGGACGAGCTGACGGCGCGGACTCGGGGCGCGCAGCTTGGTGCCCAGGAGCGGCATCGGGCCAGCGTAGGTGGGCGGTGTGCGGACGTCCCAGGCCCGCGGCCGGCCCACCGACCGCCCGGCTGGCGCTCCCGTGCGCTGAGCGGCACGGCCGCTGGGCGGCAGTCGGTCGGGCCGGTGTCCGGTCAGCTCGGAGACGACGCCCGACGTCTGCGCCGTGCGATCGGGACGGGGCGGCGGTGCCACACTGCGCCCATGCCGGATGAGGTCACCGAGACCAGCCGCCGGACGGTCACCGAGTTCGGCCGGCGTGTTGCGTCTGGTGACCTCAGCGCCTTCGACGATCTCGTGGCGCAGGACTTCGTCAACCACGCGGCGGGGCCTCAGGGGCGTGAGGGATGGCGGGCGACCTTCGCCCATCTCCGCCACGATCTCGGCGATTTCACCACCGAGGAACACCGCCTCCTCGCGGACGGCGACGAGGTGGCGGTCCACCTGACCATCCGCGGGCGGCACGTCGCGTCGACGATGCCCCTGCTCTTCGGCGTGCCGGTCACCGGAGCAGAGGTCGAGTGGACGTTCATGCACCGCTTCCGCATCGCGGACGGCCGGATCGCCGAGCACTGGGCGTGCCGGGACGACCTGGGCCTGCTCCGCCAGCTCGGGGCCTGGCCGCCGACCTGAGTGACACCTCGCGGCCCCGGCGTCCCCCACGAGCGATCGCGGCACGCGGCCCGACGCGGGTGTCGACGCCATCGGTACGCGCCCGTCCGGGAACTGGAGTCAGCGCCGGGCCAGCGCCGCCAGCGCGGCCTCGATGCGCAGCCGGGTGTCGTCGGAGGCCCAGCCGGCGAGGACGGCCGCGTCGTCCGGAGCGGTCTCCTCGATCGCCGCCTGCGCGGGGCGGTGCAGCTGGACCTTGGCGAGCCGGTAGGCCTCCGGTGACCGGGCGGCCAGCTCAGCCGCCAGGGTGAGCGCCCGGGGGAGCAGCTCGCCGGGCTCGGTGACTTCGTCGACCATCCCGAGGGTCAGTGCCTGCTCGCGGTCGACCGTCTGCGCGCCGAGGAGCACCTGGCCGGCCCGGGAGCCGAGCGCGTGCCGGACGATCTCCAGGGCGGCCGTCGGGAAGGGGACGCCGACCGTCAGCTCGGTCAACCCGATCCGTCCCCCCGACATCAGCCGCAGGTCGCAGGCCAGGGCCAGCACGCAGCCGCCGGCGATGGCGTGCCCGTTGACCGCCGCGACCGTCGGCCGCGGATGGTCGAACACGGCACGGAACGTGCGGGACAGTGCCGCCAGGAGCTCCTCGGTGTAGGGCCGGCCGCCGTCCAGGATCCGGCGCAGGTCCACCCCGGCGGAGAACGACGAGCCGCTGCCGGTGATGAGGAGCGCCCGGTCGGTCGCGGTGACGGCCTCGGTGAGGGCGTCGAGCAGTTCCACGTCGAGGGCGCCGACCCGGCCGTGCTCGATGCGCAGGACGGCGACGTCGTCTCGGTCCTCGGTGATCAGCATTGAGCCATCATCACGCGCCTGGCGTGACGCGACGGACCTGGTGCACAGCTGGTGGCTGCACGGGCAGTCGCCAGCTCGAGGTGGGCAGTACGGCGCGGGCGTGGTCGAAGAGGACGTGGTCGAAGAGGACGTGGGCAGCGGGGGTGAGGCACACGTTGCGGCCGACCCGCGTGTGCAGGCGCGTGCCGGCTTGGCGTTCCAGATGGCCGATCTGCTGGGAGACGGTGGAGCGACCACCGCGACCGTGCGTGTCTCGACGAATGACAGCACCGACGCCCCTCCCACGCCGGGGAGGTCCCAGTCCCCTGGCGGGCCGCCGAGCGGGTGAGCGCGACCTGACCGTCGACGATGATCTCCGGTCCGCCCTGCAGGGCGGACACCACCACGTCGGCTCCGGCGGTCGCCGCGTCCAATGACGTCGGGTCGGTGACGTCGCCGACGACCACCTCCGCGCCCTCGGCCACCAACGCGTCGACGGCACGAGCCCTGGCTGCGTCGGAGGGGGCGGCCTCCCGCAGCAGCAGTCGCACCGCGACGTCGGGCTGGTCGAGCAGGTGGGTGGCGATCCGGTTCCCGAGCATCCCGGTCGCACCGGCGAGCAGCACTGTGGTGGTCATGTGGCGTCCCTCTGTGGTGGGGGCCTGCTGATCGAGGAGGGCTTCGAGCGGCTGACGATGGACGCCGTCGCCAAGCGGTGCGGAGCGAGCAAGGCGACGATCTACCGGCGATGGCCTGGGAAGACCGCGCTGGTGGTCGCTGCGGCTGCGGCGCTGTTCGGCGCCCCGGAGGTGCCCGACACCGGCGACCTGCGCGAGGACCTGCTGGCCAGTGCGCGCGCCTACGTGCAGCAGGAGGGCCGCAACGCGCAGGTGCTCGCGAGCGTGGTCAGCGTCTCCCGGCACGACGCCGGGCTGCGGGAGGCCTCCCGGCGGGCACTCGGCGCGCCGTACGGCGGCCTGTTCGAGCGCGGGCTGTCCCGAGCCGTCGACCGCGGGCTCGTCCGGGAGGACGTGGACGTGGAGATTCTTGCCCAGGTGTTCCCCGCCTTCGCCTACCAGAAGGTCGCCGCACCGGGGCTGCTCGTCGGCGAGGACGACGTCCTGCGCGTGGTCGACGGTGTCCTGCTGCCCGCTCTGGGCAGGGCCTGAGTCGCAGGCGCCTCCCGCATCCTCCAGGCCCGGCGGTACGCCGACGCCGGAGGCGCGGTGATCCCGGTCCGAGCCCCTGAGCCGACCGTCGGGGTACAGCAGGCTGTACTCCCTGCCCGTTCCGGTGTCCCTGGTCCTCGCCGCGCCCCAGCGTCTGCAGTCGAGGAGGTGGCGGGTGCCGCACCGGGGGCAGGGGATGGTCCGGATCCGCGCCGTCGTGGCCGTGGTCGCCCTGGAGCTGCTGCCCGGCGCCCTCGGCACGGCGCCGTGGCGCTGCGTGACGACGATCCGGGCCGGCTGCTGGGCCGTCAGTATCGTCGAGGACGCGGCTTCGTGCGTCCGGGGAGTGCTCGACCTGTGGCAGCGCCGAACCACGTGGGCAGGTGGTCGATCAGGTCTCGCTGATCGCCGCCGACCCACGCCACGTGACCGTCCGGCCGCAGCAGCGCCGCAGGCACGTCCAGCTCCTCGCTGACGTCGACGACGTGGTCGACCCGGTCGGCCCAGCCGGCCACCGAGAGCCGGCCGGTCTGGTCCAGCAGGAGTCCGCGCCCCTCGTGCATCAGCGCGTAGAGCCGCCCGCGCTGCAGTCCCACGTCGCGCAGGCGCCGGCCGACGAGCCGGTGTCCCTCACCGACGTCGTAGCGGATCCCGATCGCGGTGGTCTTCTCGACCAGGAAGCGGTTGACCTCGTCGAAGTCCATGAGGTCCGAGACCAGCCGGCGCACCGCTCGGGGCCCCGGCTCGGTGGACAGCAGCTCGGCTACCGCCCGGGTGGTGTCCAGCACGTCGGCGGCCACCGGGTGCCGTTCGGTGTGGTAACTGTCCAGTAGTCCCTCCGGGGCCCAGCCGTTGACCTCGGCGGCCAGTTTCCAGCCCAGGTTGAACGCGTCCTGGAGCCCGAGGTCGAGGCCCTGGCCGCCGGTCGGCGGGTGGACGTGTGCGGCGTCGCCGGCCAGCAGCACCCGGCCGCTGCGGTACTGCTCGGCCTGCCGGGTGGCATCCCCGAAGCGGGTCAGCCAGCGCGGCGAGTGCACGCCGAAGTCGGTGCCCGCGACCACCTGCAGGCGCCGCCCGACCTCCTCGAGGGTCGGCGGGGTCGAGCGGTCCCCGGCCACCCCCCCGGCAGGCACGACGACGCGGTACAGGCCCTCTCCGGAGGGCCCGACACCGAACCCCTTCTGGGTCGTGCGGACCTCGGTCACCACGGCAGCCACCTCCTCCGGCGACGCGGTGAGCTCCACCTCGCCGGACAGCCACTCGCGCGTGGCCGGCTCGCCGGGGAAGCCGACGCCGAGCTGCTTGCGCACCGTGCTGCGGCCGCCGTCGCAGCCGACGAGGTAGCGCGAGCGCAGTCGTGTGCCGTCGGCCAGGTCGACGGTCACCCCGTGGTCGTCCTGGCTCAGCCCGACCAGTGCGCAGCCGCGCCGGATCTGGGCGCCCAGCTCGGTGGCGTGCTCGATGAGCAGCCGCTCAGTCGTGGGCTGCGGGATGCCGAGGACGTACGGATGTGCGGTGTCCAACCGGTCCGGCGCCGGCTTGCTGATGCCGGCGAAGCCACCGACCGGGTACTGCGTGCCGAAGGGGAGGAACCGGTCCAGCAGGCCCCGCTGGTCCAGCACCTCGATGCTGCGAGCGTGCAGGCCCAAGGCGCGGACGGCCCGGGTCGGCTCCGCGTCCCGCTCCAGCACGAGCACGCGCACGCCCTGCAGCCGCAACTCGCTGGCCAGCATCGCGCCGGTCGGCCCGCCACCGACGACGGTCACCTCGAAGTCCACAGCGGTGTCTCCTCGGTCGTTGCCCCCGGCCGGGGACTGTGCTGCACGACCCGGGGCTTGCCGCAAGCCCCCAGGTGCGTGAGAACCTGGGGTGGGAGGACCTCGCCGGGAACCGCCCCGGCCGGGAGCCGTGGGGTTCGACCCGGCGTCCGAGGGGCGACCCGGTCCGGCCGCACACGGCTCCGGCGCTGACGAGCGGGACCTCCCCTCAGCTGCTCGGGGCGCCTCGCCGGTCACCTCCGCGCATGCGCGGTCGGGCGGCGGCGACACGCGCGGTGTCATCGGCCGGAGGTGGGAAGGGGTTCACGACGCCGTCCTCCGAGGGTCCGGACCCAGCGGCGGTCTCGCCTGGTCGAGCACGGCCGCAGGGGACACCGTCCGGTGGAGGTCGGCCCGGAGCGTCCGATCTGCAGGTGCTGGGCTGTGGTGACCGTTTCGTGCTCGAGTCACTCCGTGAGCCGGCGAGCCTGGGTCGCCTCGCGGGCGACGGCCCAGGCGTCCGCCACCGGACCCAGGTGCCCGAGCTTGTCGGGGTTGATCAGCGAGTGGATCGTCTGGATCCGCCCGTCGAGTATGTCGAGCGTCCAGGTGTGGAGGACCTTGTCGTCCCGATCGCGGAAGATCGCGCCCGGCTGGCCGTTGATCTCGTGCGGCTCGAACGTCACGTGGATCCGGGCCATCGGCGGGACGATCGCGGCGAGCAGCCGGGCCACCTTCGCAGCGCCGACGACGGCCCTGGCCAGCTGTGGCGCCTTCCCGCCGCCGTCCCCGACCAGCTGGACGTCGGCGGCGAGCAGTTCCCGCAGCCGGTCGACGTCGCCGTCCCTGAAGGCGTCGAAGAACCGCTCGGCGAGCTGCTCGCGCTCCCTGCGGTCGGCCTCGAACCGAGGGCGCCCGGCGTCCATGTGGTGGCGCGCCCGCACCGCGAGCTGGCGGCACGCCGCCTCCGACCGGCCCACCGCCGATGCGACCTCGGGAAAGCCGAACCCGAACACCTCCCGCAGCACGAACACCGCCCGTTCCAGCGGGCTGAGCCGCTCGAGCAGCAACAGGGCCGCCATCGACACCGAGTCGGCCAGCTCCGCCGAGCGCGCCGGATCCTCATAGGGGTCGTCGAGCAGCGGCTCGGGGAGCCAGTGGCCGACGTACTCCTCCCGCCGCACGCGGGCCGAGCGCAGCACGTCGATCGAGATCCGGGTGACGACGGCCGAGAGGAAGGCCCTGGTCGACGTGGGTCGTGTCGGGGAGGCCTGGTAGCGCAGCCAGGTCTCCTGGACCGCGTCCTCGGCCTCGCTCACACTGCCGAGGATGCGATACGCGATCGCGAACAGCAGCGACCGCAGCTCCTCGAACTCCTCGGCCCGGGTCACGCCAACCCCTCCTCGAAGCCCTGCCGCCACGAGGGGTAGCGCAGCTCCCAGCCGAGCTCGCGCTTGGCCTTGGCGTTGGAGAAGCCGCGCCCCTCGGTCATCATCGTCACCGCCACGTCCCCGGCCAGCAGCCTGGCCAGCCACGTGGGGACCCGCACCGGCCGCTTCGCGCCCGTGCACGCAGCCAGGTGGGGCAGCCACTCGCTGGCCGGCGCCGGTTCGTCGTCGACGATGTTGAACACGCCCTTCGCCAGCTGCTCCACGGCCAGGACGGTCGCGCTCGCCGCGTCGTCGAGGTGTACCCACGAGCTGTAGCCGGTGCCGCCCCCGACCAGCGGGAACTGCCGCCTGCGCACCAGCCCGACCACGTCATCGGTGGCGCCCGGCCCGTAGAACCCGCCGTATCGCAGGACTGCGCCACCAGCCTCGACGACCACGTCCTCGATGTGGCGCATCGCCTCCATCCCCCTGCGCATGCTCGGCGGGCCCGGGTCCAGCGGGTCCTCCTCGGTCTTGACCCATCCGCCCTCGCGGATTCCGTTCCAACTGGCGTGGCCCTGGGCGACGACATGGGAGACGCCGGTCGCCTCGGCCGCTGCCAGCAGGTGGTCGGTCCCCTCGGTGCGCAGCCGGTTGGTGGCGGCGAAGAACCGATCCATGTGCTTCATGTCGGGCTTGCCGGCGTGCGCGGGGCTGATCGCGGTCATCTGGTGCATGATCGCGTCCGGCCGGGCGGCCGCCACTGCTCCACCGACCGACACCGCATCCAGCCCGTCCATCACGACACCGTCGGCGCCCAGCTGCTCCAGCAAGCCCAACTTGCCCGGGCCCGTCGTCGTAGCCGTCACCTGGTGGCCCCGGGCCACCAGCTGCGGCACCAGCCGCCGCCCCATGACCCCGGTGCCACCGGCCACGAACACCCGCATGATCGTCCCCTTCCTGATCCCAGGACTCGCTCCCAGTCCAGTGACGAGACAGCCCTGGCCATCTGTGACATCGAGGTCCCGGCGCACGTCTCCGCCGATGAGAACGCCCCTCAACCGTCAGGACGACCTCCTGCCGATCAAGGACGAGAGCTCGGGGCTGACCGTCCTCGGCGCGATCGGCCGCCCAGGCCCGTGCCTCCTGGACGAGGCGCTGCGCGGCCGCCCCGGTCTGCAGGGGCTCGATCAGCAGCGGCCGGTGCCCGACGCGAGCCCACGTCCGACACGGGGTTTCGCGTGCGCGGTGACCAGTACGAACGGACGTCGGCAGACGTGCGTGGACCCACGGCCGACGCCGGGGGTCAGGAGCGGGCGGAGCCGGCTCACCATCCTCGTGAGGCTGCGGGCGCTCGACGCACGGGCCGACGACCTCCGGGCCTCCCTCCGCCTGTCACAGACGGCGTAGCTGTCTCGTCCCAGGTGTGGAGACAGCCGCCGGGACCGAGAGGTGATGGTCGTGCGGATGTGGAGGCGTGAGGCGACGGCAGGGAGCGCAGCTCGAGGAAGAGCACCGCTGGTGGCACGCAGGGTCGCGGCGCCCGGGACCGGCGAGGCGGACGCGGAGATCGACGACCGGTCCGTCGCGTCGAACTGGCTGCGTCGGACGCTCAACAAGGTCTACCCCGACCACTGGTCGTTCCTGCTCGGGGAGATCGTCGTCTACTCGTTCATCGTCCTGCTGCTGTCGGGGATCTACCTGACGTTCTTCTTCGACGCCTCCATGCGCGAGGTCACGTACGAGGGGTCCTACGCGCCGCTGCGCGGCGTGGAGGTGTCGGCCGCCTACGACTCGGCGCTGCAGCTGTCGTTCGACGTCCGCGGCGGTCTGTTCGTGCGCCAGGTCCACCACTGGGCCGCGCTGCTGTTCATCGCCGCGATCGTCCTGCACCTGCTCCGGGTCTTCTTCACCGGCGCCTTCCGGCGGCCCCGGGAGACCAACTGGATCATCGGCGTCGGCCTGCTGGTCCTGGCGCTCCTCGACGGCGTGACCGGCTACACCGTGCTGGACGACCTGCTGTCCGGGAGCAGCCTCCGGATCATCAGCGCGATCATCCTGTCGATCCCCCTGATCGGGACGTGGGCGAACTTCGCGTTGTTCGGCGGCGAGTTCGCCGGGGAGCTCGTCATCGGCCGGCTGTACGTCCTCCACGTGCTGCTGATCCCGGGCATCCTGCTGGCCCTGATCGCGGTCCACCTGCTGATCCGGATCAAGCAGGAGCACACCCAGTTCCCCGGCTCGGGACGGACGGAGCACAACGTCGTCGGCACCCGACTCTTCCCGACGCACGCCGGCAAGGCCACCGGTCTGTGCTTCGTGGTGTCCGCCGTCTGCGCCGCCCTCGGCGGCCTGGTGCAGATCAACCCGGTGTGGCTGTGGGGCCCGTACGACCCGGCGCACGTATCGGCGGCCACCCAGCCCGACTGGTACACCGTGTTCCTGGAGGGAGCGAATCGGCTGTTCCCTGCCTGGGACATCGACCTCCCCGGCGGCTACACGATCCCCGCGATGTTCTGGCCCACCGTGGTCCTGCCCGGCGTCCTCTTCACCCTCCTCGCGCTGTACCCGGTCATCGAGCGGAGACTGACCGGCGACACCGCCTCGCACCACCTGCTGCAGCGCCCGCGGGACGTCCCCGTGCGGACCTCCCTGGGCATGGTGGCGATCGCGTTCTACGTCGTGCTCGTGCTCGCAGGCGCCGGCGACGTCATCGCGGACGAGTTCGACATCAGCCTGAACGCCATGATCTGGATCGGGCGCATCGGCTGCATCGTCCTGCCACCGATCGCCTACGTGACCACCTACCGGATCTGCCTGGGTCTCCAGCAGCACGACCGCGAGGTCCTCGAGCACGGCATCGGGACCGGCGTCATCCGACGGCGGCCGGACGGCGCGTTGATCGAGCTGCACCAGCCCCTCGGCCCGGTCGACGTGCACGGCCACGGTGTGCTGCAGTATGGCGGCGCCCCGGTGCCGAAGAAGACGAACCACGTCGGCGCCGCCCGCCGCGCCATCCGCGGGTTCTTCGCGCCGATCGAGACGGCGGCCCGGGTCGAGCTCGAGCAACACGCCGAGCGCCGTGGGCCGGCCGAGGCCCACGCCGTGGGAGGCCGCGAGCCCACCACCTGCGGACGGCCCTCGGAGGGCGGTCGCCCGTCCGACGGCGGCCGGCCGCAGGAGCCGCGCGACTGAGCCTTCCTGACGCGCAGAGCTCCCGGGTCGATCGAGTGACCGGACGACACCTCCACCCCCGCAAGAGGGCCCCAGTGCCTGAGACGCCGAAGATCACCACGGCCCCTGAGATCACTGACATCAGGCCGACCGTCGAGCCACGGCCGTTCACCCCGCCCGGCACGTTCGTGGTCGCAGTGGGCCTCCTCGTGGCGCTGTGGTGCGCCGGGTTCGCCGGGATCAGCGTCTGGTTCGAGCTCACGGAGCACTTCGCCACCGGGCAGTATGCCGACGACGCGACGGCGATCTCGGTGGTGAACCGGTTCGTCGCAGTTCTCAAGCTGGTGGGAGTGGCGGTGGCCCTCCTGGCGATCAGCCGTACACCCCGATTCCTGGCACCGCGGATCGTCGGCGCGTTGCTGTGGGCCGCCTTCGCCACTCTCGCGCTGTACGTCGTCGGCAGCATCATGCAGGCAGTGGTCGTGCTGACCGGCCTCGCCGGCGAGGCTGACCAGATCGACGCATCCGCTCTCGGCTACGGGCTCGCGTTCCTCCTGGCGGCCACCGGCTTCGGCATCCTGGCGGCCTCGTACGCCCGCCGGGCGAGGCTGAGCAGGCGCGGAATGTGGATCGGGGCCTGCGGCGCGCCCCTGGTACTGGGCAGCGTCCTCGTCATCCTGCCGGCGATCCTCAGAGCAGTGGGGCTGCTGTCCGTCTCCTGACCCGGACCGTCGGCGTCGAAGGCGGCGATGAGCACCGCGGCGAGGGGCGCGAGCAGAACGATGCCCGTCGCCGGACACCGGCCGGTCTCCGCGCCCGGGCCATCAGCCGGGGCAGGGAACCGTCGCGGGCCAGCAGCAGCTCGAGCACTCCAACGGTCCTGACGAAGCCGACACCGGCTCCGGAACCCGGTGAACGCTCGTCAGAGAACCGTGTCGGGGCCGAGGAGGGTGTGGCCGGGTCGGGGTGTGGTCACCGCTCACAGCCGTTCGGCTGCGTCGCCGGCGAGCACCAGCTTCGCGGCCGTCGTCGCCCCGTCGGTGCGGATCCCGCCGGCCACCGCGGTCGCTCGTGCGCGGGTCTCCGGGGTCAGCGCCGTCCTGAGCGCGGCTGACAGGGACTCGACGGTCGGCGTCGACCCGTCGTGAGCCGCGCCGATGCCGAGCTCGGTCACCCGACCGGCCCAGTAGACCTGGTCGCCCCCTTGGGGCACCACCACCTGCGGCGCGCCGGCGCGGGCTGCCGTGGTCGTGGTGCCCGCGCCACCGTGATGCACGACGGCAGCCACCCGGTCGAACAGTCTCTGCTGGTTGACCTCCCCGATGGCGAAGCAGTCAGCCCGGTCGTCGATCAGGGTCAGGCCCGCCCAGCCGCGACCGACGAGCACGCGGCGGCCATGCGCACGGATCGCCTCGATGACCGCCCGCGCGCTGTCCTCGTCGACGGTTCGCATGCTGCCGAACCCCGCGTACACCGGCTGTTCGCCGGCGTCGAGGAACGCTTGCAGCTCGGCCGGGAGTGGGCGTTCGTCGGTCAGGATCCGTGCACCGGTCTGCACGACGTCGAAGCCCTCCGGCCCACGCCACGGGCCCAGGGCCGGGTCGGCAGCCAGCAAGGGCCGGGCGGTGAACAGGAACTCACCGACGTCACCGACCGGGGGTAGACCGATCGAGGCCCGGTGGGAGTTGATCGGCTTCCCGAACAGCTCGTCGAAGCCCTGGCCATCCAGGCCGTCCAGCACGTCCGGGCAGAAGAGCACGTACCGGTACGGGATGCCCAGCTCCTCAGCCACCGACGGCCCGACGAACTGTGACATGGCGGTCGCGACGATCACGTCGCATCCTGCGGCGGTCTCGGCCACGGTCTCGTACTGCGCGGCGATGAAGTCGGCCACGCGCTGTTGGCGCTCCTCGGCAGTCGGCGGTCGCTCCCATGAGCGCCATGGTCTGTCGAACGGCACCAGTGGCACGCCTTCGCGGGTCAGCAGCTCCGTGAACTCCTCGTCCGGAGGTGCGCACATCCGCACCTCGGCGCCGAGTGCCTGCAACTGCACCGCGAGAGCCACGAGCGGTTCGACGTCCCCTCGTGACCCGTACGTCGACAACAACACGCGCATCCCGCACCTCCCTTCTCGTTCGTCTCGCTCAGGTCGGCGTTCCCGGGGCACGGGTCGGGCCGTGCTGCCTGGACTCGGCCGACCCCACACCGGGGGCGCAGCGCCAGGGCGGGAGGAGGACGCGGTGCAGCCAGTCCTGCGCCGGTTGCCGGAGCGCCGCTCTGACCACCGTCGTCCCCGTCCAGGGTGCTCCGACTCCGCCCGCGGTGGTATCGGCACGTCGACGCTCGCGGCCTGGCCCGTTCCACTGGGAGCAGTCGCCCACCCCGGGAAGCCGGTGGACGACCGCCTGGTCATTGCCTTGCGTCCACCGAGCGGCGTCGGTGGCCGGGAGACAGCCCGGGTGCGCCTCCGCGTCCGGCGAGGACGACGGCGCCCACCCTGGCGACCAGGAGACCGGCGATCACCTGCACGAGGTGCACACCGGCCACCAGCCCCGCGCCGGGGCTCGACGTCCCGGCTCCCGCCACCTCACCGATCCACAGGAGCAGGGGCCACCACCCACCGGCCCAGGTGGCGCCGCTGCCCACCCACGTGAGGGCGAGGGGCACCCACAGCGGAGTCCGCGCACGCCGTCGGCGCACCAGCACCAGCAGGCCTGCCGCCGCCATCAGCGCGAAGGCAGCGGCACCGGCGTCGGCGGCCCGCTCGGTGGTGCCGCGGGCGTCGGTGAGCCCGAACGAGGCTGCTGCCGCCGGATCGAGCGCCCAGAGCAGTCGGGCGGCCGCGACGGCCGCGAGCAGGACAGCGGCGATCCAGACAGCTGGGGTGAGGAGGGGGTGTGGTCCAGCGGATCGGCATCCTGCGCGACTCCGGAGCAACCGTGCCCAGCGAGCACGGGCGTAGAGGGCGAACGTCAGAGCGATGCCGAGGGCCTGCGCGCCGAAACTGGAGTAGACGACCGGGCCCACCCAGGGCTCGAACGAGCCGTCGCCGACCGGGGACGCCGCGGTCGCCACGGACAGCACGACCAGCGGACCGGCGACGACGAACGGCGCCAGCAGTCCCGTGCCCACCCACGCCGGCAGCAGCACCAGCCAGGCCGGAAGGCGCATGCCCCAGTCGTGTGTGAAGGCCAGCACCACCACGATCGCCACGAGTTCCATCCCCGCGGTCAGGATGTTGCCGCCGAGCAGGACGCCGGGATCCACCGACGACTCCGTGGCGAAGCCGATCGTGGAGCCGGCGATCCAGGCAGCCTTCAGCAGCAGATAGGGCAGGATCGCGGCCACCACGAGGTAGCCGATCACCACTCGGTGCCGCCCGCGGGGGCGGTGGGCACCGGACGGGTCGTCCTCGCCCCTGGCGTGGATGCCGTCCCGGTCGGCATCGGCGAGAGCGGACACGCTGAATTCCTCCCCGGAGTGTGACGGAGCCGGCATCTCCGGCTGCGTCGTCGGACGTGCCGGTGCGGCAGGCGCCGGCGGCTCGAGCGAACGCCCGAGTCGTGACCGGCACCTGCTGCTCACGTGGTGCTCGTCAGGCCACGAAGGGTTCAGGGCCGAAGCGGCCCCAGGCGATGAAGACCGCGAGCGCGAGGTAGACCGCGTTGAGCACCACGAGCTCGGATTGGCCGAGGCGGCCATGAGTGATCATCGCGCCGATCATCAGCAGGACCCAGCAGACGGCAGTCACCGGCACCATCACCGGTGCGATGCCGACGATCGCAGGCAGGATCAGGCCGACCGCAGCCAGCAGCTCGAGCACCCCGAGGGTCTTGACGAAGCCGACACTGGCGCCCGCGGTCCATTCCCCGCCATGCGCTGCAGCCAGCTTCGCCTTGGGCACGAACGTCTTGCTGATGCCGCCGGTCAGGGCGACTGCGGCCAGCAGTCCGGCAGCGATCCACAGGGCGAGGTCCATCGGTTCCCTCCTGTCGATGTCTCGGTGACTCGGTCGCCTCGCTCGGTGGGGGGACCGGGCCGAGACGTGTACGGCTCCAACCCCGGGACGAGCCGACCCGGTCCGTCTGTGACATCCGGGCGCCGGTGGACGGTTCGAAGGTGGCTCACGCACCGGACCTGAGGTCCTCCCTCCGGTCGGCGGAGCGCATGTCGCGTCGATGCACAGCGGCTGCCTCCCCCTCCTGATGTCACAGGCGGCCGGGGCGTCTCGTCTCCCTCTCGAGCGGAACGTCGCGGGGCGGGACGGTGAGCAGCGTGCGGGTGTTCGTGGCCGGCGGGTCAGGGGCTCCGGGCAGGCGGCTGGTGCTCGAGCACGTGGGTCCGCTCGGCGACGCCTGGAGAGCCAGACGCGAGATGAACCAGGCCCGCCGTCACTCCGGCGATCGGGACACGTTCGAGCGCTTCAGCCCACATCAGCACGCGGAGGGATCATGAGCACCCGGAACGGCAGCGAGCGGCGAACCCAGGTGGTGGTGATCGGGTCGGGTTTCGGCGGCCTGTTCGCCGCGCGGGCCCTGCGCAGGGCGGATGTCGATGTGACCCTGATCGCCAAGACCGGTCATCACCTGGTCCAGCCGCTGCTCCACCAGGTGGCGACCGGGATCCTGTCGGAGGGGGAGGTCGCCGCCCCCACGAGGGAGATCCTGCGCCGGCAGGAGAACGCACACGTGATCCTGGGCGAGGTCACCGACATCGACCTCGACTCCCGGATGGTCGTCTCGACCGTCCTCGGGCGGACCAGGGTGCACCTCTACGACGAACTGATCGTGGCCGCCGGTGCCGGCCAGTCGTACGTCGGCAACGACCGGTTCGCCGACTTCGCGCCCGGCCTCAAGAGCATCGACGACGCCCTCGAGCTGCGCGGCCGCATCTTCGGGGCCTTCGAGCAGGCCGAGCTGACGAGCGACCGAGCTGAGCTGGACCGGTTGCTGACCTTCGTCGTCGTCGGCGCCGGCCCGACCGGCGTGGAGATGGCCGGTCAGATCGCCGAACTCGCCCGGCGCACGCCGCGTCGTGACTTCCGCAGCATCGATCCGGCCACCGCCCGCGTCGTCCTGGTGGAAGCCGGCCCCGCGGTGTTGCCGTCCTTCGGCGAGGAGCTCGGCGGCTCGGCCCGCCAGCGGCTCGGCGAGGTCGGCGTGGAGGTGCAGCTGGGCGCCACGGTCACCGACGTGGACGCCGACGGCGTGGACATCGAGTACACCGACGGCCACGCGCAGCGCATCCCAGCCGCCACCAAGATCTGGGCCGCCGGCGTGCAGGCCAGCCCACTCGGCGGGGTGCTCGCCGGGCAGTCCGGTGCGGAGGTGGACCGCGCCGGCCGCGTGGCGGTGCTCCCCGACCTCACACTGCCCGGCCACCCGGAGGTGCACGTCGTCGGTGACATGGCGGCCCTCGACGACCTGCCGGGGGAGGCCCAGGTCGCCATCCAGGGGGGCAGGTACGCCGCAACGGCCATCAAGCGCCGGCTCGCCGGCAAGGCCCCCTGTGGGTTCTTCCGGTACGTCGACAAGGGCTCGATGGCGACCGTCTCGCGGTTCTCCGCGGTCGTCCGCATCGGCAGGCTCCGCTTCGAGGGTCTCATCGCCTGGACGATGTGCCTGGCCGTCCACCTGTACTACATCGTGGGCTTCTCCAGCCGGGTGACGACCGTGCTGCACTGGCTGCTCGGCTTCGTCGGCAGTGGTCGCGCGCAGCGGGTGGCCACCCAGCAGCAGGTGTACGGCCGACTGGCGCTGGCGCACCTGGACCCGCAGCTCGTGCCTTCCCTGACCGGCGGCCATCATGGCGCACCCCAGGAGGCTCGCGAGCTCCGGGAATCGCGGCCGATGCGGTGCAGCCCGCTGCTGGAGGCCCGCCAGATGACGTCTCAGACCGTTGATCGGGGTGAGTGACATGCCGTCGAGCGGGTCCCGACGAGTCCCCCTCCTGGACTCGCGCGCCGCCGCCACGGTGCAGTCGAGGTCACGTTGTCCTGGGACCGGAACACCTCCACGGCAACGGTCGTCGTCTGGAACTGGAGCACCGGCGCATGCCTCGCTCTGGACGCTGACGCCACCGAGGCCCAGTACGCCTTCGCCCATCCGTACGCACACGCCGCAGCCCGAGGTGTCCCCGACCGCGAGGTCCAGCGGGTCATCTGAGGGGCCACCGGCTGCCCGGCCGGAGGGACGAAACGCTCCCCGTCCCGTCCCTCACCGGGACGATCACCGACTGCACCGGGAGCTCGAGGAGACAGGCGATGAAGACCCATGACCCTCTCGGCGGGATCGTCTACGTCCACACGGTCCACGAGAGGGACCCCTACGCCATTCCGGCCACGAGCTCAGTCCGAGGGACGTCCGACGCAGCAGACCGCTGCGGGGCGAGCACGCGCCACGTCTCGAGCCGGACGACGCCACGCTGGGGACATCGCCGCGGTGGATGAAGGACCTCCCGACAAGCCGATGCTCACGAGACCGGATCAGAGAGGACGGCGTGCGATGCGGATCGCGGTGGTCGGCGCGACGGGTCTGGTCGGGACGCCGACGGTCAGTGCCTTGCAGCACGGAGGCCATGTCGTCGTCCCGGTGTCCCGCTCGACGGGCGTGGACCTCAGCACCGGAGAGGGCCTCGACGCAGCGCTGGACGGCATCGACGCAGTGGTGGACGTGACGAACACGGTCGCTGCCGACCCGACGGAGGCCGAGTCGTTCTTCGCGTCCGCCACCGGCAACCTCCTCGCGGCCGAGGAGCGTGCTGGGGTCCGACACCACGTGGTCGTGTCGATCGTGGGGCTCGACCGGATCCGAGGCAACGGCCACTACCACGGCAAGCGGCGCCAGGAGGCCCTGGTGGAGCGGGGGCCCGTGCCATGGACGATCCAGCGCGCCACGCAGTTCTTCGAGCTGCCGGCCATGGTCGTGGGCTGGACCGCCGCCCAGGGGGCCGCCACAATCCCGCCGCTGCTGGTGCAACCCGTCGCTGTCCAGGACGTCGCCGCCGTGCTCGCGGAGGTGGCCACGGGCCCGCCACGTGGCCGGACCCGGGATCTCGCGGGGCCGGAGCCGCACGACTTCGTCGACATGGCGCGGCGCATCCTCACCGCCCGGGGGGACCGCACCCGCCTGGTGCCGAGCTGGCGCGACGGTCCCTTCGGCGTGGAGGCTGCCGGCGAGGTGCTCCTCCCCGAGCCGACGGCGCGGCTGGGCGTCACGACGTTCGACTCCTGGCTCGCCGGCCAGTGACGGAGGAGATCGACATCGCCGACCACTCTCATCACCCCGCACGAGGCTCCACCGGCGACGTCGAAGCCGGCGTGCCCTTCGCCATCGTCGACGTGTTGAGCACCGATCCGCTCAGCGGCAACCCCGTGGCCGTCGTCGACATGGCCGGCGTCGACACCCCCGAGCCGCAGCAGGTGACGTGGATGCAGGCGGTCGCCCGAGAGTTCAACCAGGCCGAGACGACCTTCGTGCTCCTTCCCTACGGACGACCGCGCACCAGCGATCCGCACACGCAGGTTCCCGGTCGTCGGTGACGGCGGCGGGGTGTGGTCGTTCGTCCACATCGCCGACGCCGCCGAGGCCACGGTCGCAGCGGTGGAGAACGGCGGCCGCGGTGTCTACAACATCGTCGATGACGACCCCGCCCCGGTCGCCGAGTGGCTGCCGGCACTGGCAGCGATGCTGGGCGCCGAGAAGCCGATGCGCGTACCGCGGTCCATCGGACGGCTGGCCGCCGGACAGGCCGGCGTCGTGCTCATGACCGAACTGCGCGGCGCATCCAACGCCAAGGCAAAGCGCGAGCTGGGCCGGGTGTTGCGCTACCCGTCGTGGCGTCAAGGCTTCGAGGAAGCGCTGGCGTGACGGCGAAAGGGGGGATGTCGTGGGTCGCGCAACACGGACTGCGTCTCGGGTAGCAGCCCGAGGAACCGCGAGCAGCAGAGCCACCGACGGCGGCCCGGTGCTCGCTGCACGATGCTGTGCTACCACGGCGGTCGGGAACGGCCCGGTCCGCCTGCGCCCACCGTAAGGAGCCGGTCTTGGAGATCACTGCTGCGGTCGTCGAGGAACTGCACGGTCCCTTCGTGGTCCGGCCCGTCCAGATGGAGGAGCCCGGTCCGGGTGACGTGCTGGTCGAGGTCGCTGCGACCGGCTTCTGCCACACCGACGGGATCGCCCGCGACGGCGACCTGCCCTTCCCGCTGCCCGGGGTACTGGGCCACGAGGGTGCCGGCACGGTCGTCGCGGTCGGGGAGGGCGTCACGAGCGTCCGCGAGGGCCAGGACGTGGTGCTCGGCTGGCCGTACTGCGGGCACTGTCGCAACTGTTCGGCCGGTGAGCCGCGCTACTGCCTGAACCTGGGTGAACTCGTCGGCGCGGGGGAGCGCCCCGGCGGTCGCGGCTCGGCGCTGCGGACGCCCGACGGTGCCCCTCTGGGCAGTCACTTCTTCGGCCAGTCGTCGTTCGCCACCTACGCGATGACCTCGGCGTCGTCGCTCGTGCCCATCCCGGGAGGACTGCCGGTCGAGCTCATGGGCCCGCTGGCCTGTGGGTTCGCCACCGGCGCCGGCGCGGTCCTCAACACCCTCCGCCCCGAGCCCGGCTCCTCGATCGTGGTCTACGGCGTGGGCACGGTGGGGCTGGCCGCGGTGATGGCCGCCCGGTGCTCGCCGGCCACGACCATCATCGCCGTGGACCGGCACGCCTCGCGGCTGCGGCTGGCCACCGACCTGGGCGCCACTCACACGGTCGACGCCACGGCCACCGATCCGGTCGGCGCGGTCACCGACATCTGCGGTGGCCCTGCCGACGCCGCCCTCGACTGCACCGGGGTCATCCCGGTGGTGCGGCAGGCGATCGACTCGGTCGGCATGCTCGGGACCGCCCTGCTCATCGGCGGCGCGCCGGCGGGGGCGCAGTTCAGCGCCGATCACCTGAGCACGCTGTGGGGCAAGACCATCCGCGGCACGCTCGGCGGCAGTGGCCGTGGTCAGGCCCTGATCTCGGCGCTGATGGACCTGCACACGCAGGGCAGGTTCCCGTTCGACCGGCTGGTCCAGTACTTCCCGCTCGAGGAGATCGCGGACGCCGTCGAAGCCTCGCTCAGCGGGGAGGTCGTCAAGCCCATCATCCGCATGCCGCACTGATCGCCGGTGCCGGCACCGTGCCGAACCTGGGTCGCCGTGGTGACCGGTGTCGGTGCCCCGGCCGTCAGGGAGGTCGCGCTGCGCGCGAACCTCCCGTCCCGGCGGCGGGCTCGCCCGATGGTGGAACGGGCGGGGCCGCGGAGGCGGTCTCCCCGGCCTCGATCACCGGGCTCACCGGTGTCCGCACGCTCGCCGCCTCGGCCCCGGGTCCCTCCGAGCTCGGTCACGGCGGCTGCTCACCGACGACGAGGAGCCCGGGGCCGGTGAGCTGCTGCCGGTCGTCCTCTCCGAGAGCAGGGTCCTGGACCGGGCGTCCACACCGGCGAGCTGGGATCCCGCCGGTTCGGGCTGTCCCAGCCCGTCGGTCCGCGGCTCGTCGTCGCGTCCCGCCACACTGCGTGCCTGCGCACCGGAGGTCCCTCGCCGGTCCGGTCGTAGCCGAGGGAGGAGCCGTCGACGGGTGAGCTGCGCCCCGTCCGGTGCAGCGAGCCGTCCGCCTGGCACGGACACCGTCGGGGCCGGCGGGGGCGTGCCCGCCGGCCCCGACGGGGTGCGTCAGTGCGCGGCCTCGGCCGGCCTGGGGTGCGCGATCGAGCGGGTGTCCTGGAAGGCGCGGACGCCCTCGATGCCCTGCTCGCGGCCCATGCCCGAGTGCTTCATCCCACCGAAGGGGGCGCGCAGGTCGAGCCGCGCGGCGCCGTGGTCGTTGACCCAGACGTAGCCGCACTCCAGCTGCCCGCCGAGCCGGGTGGCGGAGTCGGGGTCCGCGGTCCAGACGGAGGCGCAGAGGCCGGCCCACGTGTCGTTCGCCAGCCGTACCGCCTCGACGTCGTCGTCGAACGGGATCACCGGGATCACCGGACCGAACTGCTCCTGGGTGACGACCCGGAGCGACGGGTCCGGGTCCACCACGATGGCCGGCCGCAGGAAGTTCCCCTCGGCGAACTCCCCGTCCGGCAGCTCGCCGAACTCCCGGACCTCGGCCCCGGAGTCCTTCGCCTCCTCGATGATCTCCGCGACGAAGGACTTCTGCGCGGGCTGGTGGAGGGGCCCCATCGTGGTGTCCTCGGCCAGCCCGTGGCCGAGGACGACCTTCTCCAGCCGCGCGGACAGCCCGGCCACGAGCTCGTCCATGCGCGACCGGTGCACGTACAGGCGCTTGGCGTTCATGCAGATCTGGCCCGTGGTGTCGTAGATCGCGCCGAACAGCCGGTCCAGGTGGTCGTCGTCGAGAACGGCGTCCTCGCGGATGATCGCGGGGTCGTTGCCGCCCAGCTCCAGGGTGACCCGGGTGAGGCTGCGGGAGGCCATCTCCATGATCCGCTTGCCGCCGTTGACGCTGCCGGTGAAGCAGACCTTCGCGACGTCGGGGTGGTCGATCAGACCGGCCATCTCGCTGTCCCGGCCGGTCACCACGTTGAGCACGCCCGGGGGGAGCTTCTCAGCGACCCGCTGCACCAGGCGCGTGGTCGCCAGCGGCGTCGACGGCGGCGGCTTGACGATCGCCGTGTCACCGGCCAGCAGGGCGTGCGGGAGCGACGCGGCGAGGATCGCGATCGGCCAGTTGAACGGCACGATCACGGTCACCACGCCGATCGGCTGGTAGGCGACCGTGGTCTCGACGGGGATCCCCGGAGCGGGGGCCAGCACCTTGCTCTGCTCCACCTCGTCGGCCAGCGAGAGGGCGAGCTGCCACCGGATCTCGAAGACCAGCGCGTCGATCCACGCCTCCATGCGGATCTTGCCGTTCTCCAGCGAGAGCACCCGCGCGTCCTCGTCGCGCTCATCGGCGATCCCCTCGATGGCGGCGGCCATCCGGGCGGCGCGCTCTGCGGCTGACAGAGCCGACCACGCCGGGTAGGCCGCCTTCGCTGCCGCGACGGCATCGGCCACGTCCTCCTTCGACGCCGCCGCCGCGTGCCCCACGACGACGCCCGGCCGAGCCGGGTCGACGACCTCGAGGACGTCATCCGTGGAACGCACTTCACCGCCGATGTACAGCCCCGTCGTCACCGGAGCCGTCGTGCCCAACGTGCTCGTCATGCGGATCGCCACCTCTCTGTGTGTCCGTTGCTGGTCGGGAGCCCGGCTGGTCTCCCGGTCCCGGTGCTCCGGGCGCCAGGTTCTCAGGTGCCGGTCAGGTCACGCATCGCCTCACCGCCCCGGGGCGGGGCGGGGACTTCGTGGCGACAGCGGCGACGACGCGGACCGTGTCGGCGCCACCGGCCACGTCGTGCACGCACTCGCACGCGCCTGCGCGTGCGGCCGGCCCCGAGGTGGTGAGGGGGGCGCTGTCGCGCTGGTGCGGTGGCCGTGGGTGCCCGTCCGCCGTCGCCGCCTCACCCGCGCGGCGGTCGTCGAACCGTGCCCACGGCCGGGTCATCAGTCCCCGATGCCCTGCTGGACCCTGGCCGTGGCGAGGACACGGTGGATGCCCACGTCGATGACGGTCGCCCCGGGCTCGACCGCGTCGGCGCCGACCAATCCGGCGATCCCGGCGGCGACGACCAGCACGGACCGGCCGACGACCACCGCCTCGGCGCCCGACAGAGGGACGTCGTACGCGTCCCGCAGCGCCACGACCCCGGCCGGCGTGCACGGCCGCAGCCCCGGCCGGCCCTGGGCGCGCAGACCGGCGTTCGCCGCGGTCAGCCCGTGGACGTCCTTCGCCGCCGGGATGCCGGCCATCAGGGCGTCGTAGTCCAGGTGGCGGGGCGCGGGCAGCTGCAGCAGGATGCCGGACACCGCGGGGTCGGTGGCGAGTTCGTCGACGAGCGCGGCCGCGGTCGCCTGATCGGCGTCACCCGGCAGGTGGCGGTGCAGGTCCTGCCCGTCCGCCTCGACGGAGAGACGGCGCTTGCTGCGGACGGGGACCTCCGACGCGGGGTCGTCGCCGATCAGCACCGTCGCCAGGCCCGGCGCGACCCCACCCGCGGCGACGAGCTCCTCCACGCCGCGGGGGACCTCCTCGCGCCCCCTCCGCGCCACGGCCGTGCCGTCGATCAGCCGTGCCGGCACGGCACGCTCCCCGGAGGACCCGGCCGGGCGGGGGCGCCGGCGCGGGCGGTGTCAGGCAAGGTCCCTCAGCATCCGCTGCCGCCAGGCCTCGGTCGGCCCGAGGTCGTTGAAGGTGAAGACGTGGAAGCCCTCGATGGTGTTGTCCGGCTTGCCGATGTGCGGGGCCAACCCCGTGATGATCTTGTTCGGGCTGTAGCCGCCCGGGACGAAGAACCGCCAGAACAGGCTCTGCTGCTTCTTGAGAAACTTCGCCGACTCGCCGATGCCGAGTCCTCCGGAGACCCGCAGGAGCTTCTGGCGGTGGACCGCGCCGGGGACGCCCACGTGCACCGGCAGGTCGATCCCGCGGTTCTTCACCTCTCGCGCCCACCTCAGGATGGCAGCCGGGTCGAAGACGATCTGGGTCGTGATGTGGGTGGCCAGGGGCGCCTTGTCCTTCAGCGCCTGGAAGAGCGTCTCCTCCGACGCGGTCGGATGGCCCTCCGGATGGCCTCCGATGCCGATGTCGGTGAAGCCGTGGTCGAGGTCGTGCAGTGCCACCAGCAGGTCGTGCGCGTGCCGGAACTCCGTGGGCTCGTCCGTCGGGTCGCCGCCCACCACGAAGACGTCGGTGATGCCGGCCTCGCGGCAGCGGGCCACGATGTCGGCCAGGTGGGCGCGGTCGCGGACCTGCTGGGCCGACAGGTGCGGGGTCACGGTGTAGCCGTGGCCGACGAGGGCGACGGTGAGGTCGATGGTGGCGTCCTGCCCCTTGGCCGGGGAGGCGGTCACCGTCAGGCGCACGTCCTTCGGCACGCACGACAGCACCGATCGCTCGGTCTTCTTGAACGGGATCACCTCGTAGCCGAGGTCGTCGAAGGCCTTCCTCAGTGAGCCCCGGGTGGCGGTGTCCCGGACGGTCAGCGCGCGCTTCACGTGGTGTCTCCCTCTGCACGGTCGGACGCGGGGTGCCCCCGCGGAGGAGGTCGTCGACGGTGGCGCCCCGGACGACCGCCCGGACGTGCCGGCTCCAGGCGGCTGTTCCCACTGCACCCCATGGTGACCTGTGCCACGCGTGGCCGGGACGGTGGTATGGCGGCACCTGGTGCGCCGGATCGGTCGTCGTCCGTACGTCAATCGTCGCGGTGGACCCGGGAACGGCCGTGGACGCGAGCCGGCCGTGTCAGGCTGCCGCCCATGACCTCCGCAGCCACCGGCACGATGCCCCGCCGGGATGCCGCGTCCGGGTGCGAGGAGGACTGACGTGCCCGCTGCGACGACCGGTGCGCCGGATGCCGTGCCGCCCGGCAGCAAGGAGCCGGCCGGCAGGCCGCTGCTCCCGACGGCGGTGTCCTCGGATCCGGGGGAGGGCGGGCAGTCCGCCTGGGCCCTGGCGCTCGCCGGCCCGGGGCGGCTCGTCAGGATCGGCGTCCCCCACCCCTCGCCCGATCGACTGCGTGCCGGTCAGGTGCTGCTCCGCGTGGCAGCGGGCGGCATCTGCGGCAGCGACGCCCCGTTCTTCCTCGGCGCCGCCAACCGGTGGGCGGCCGAGGGGGCCGGTCCTGGATCCGCACCGGGGTTCCCCCTGCACGAGGTGGTCGGGGAGGTCGTCGCGTCCACCGACCCGGACCTGGCCGTCGGCCAGATGGTCGTCGGCTGGGCCAGCTCCTTCGACGGCCTGGCCGAGTACGTGGTCACCGACTCGGCCGGCGTCTGGCCGTACGGTGGCCGGCTGCCGCCCGAGGAGGAGGTGCTCGTCCAGCCGCTGGCCTGCGTGCTGTCCGCGGTCGAACGTCTCGGCGACCTCGCCGGCGAGGACTGCGCGGTGATCGGCCAGGGCGCCATCGGGTTGCTGTTCGCCCACGCCCTCAAGACGCGGGGCGCCCGCTGGGTGACGACCGTCGACCGGGTCGACCGGTCGGCAGCGGCTGCGCACGTGGGCGTCGACGAGTTCGTGTGGGCCGGCAGCGGTGAGTGGTCGCGGACCGTGGCGGAGGACCGCCGTCCCGCCGTCGTCGTCGAGGCCGTCGGGCACCAGACCCAGACCCTGCAGCACGCGCTCGACGTCGTGAGGGAGTCCGGGCGGGTCTTCTACTTCGGGGTTCCGGACGACCCGGTGTACCCACTGGACATGGAGGCCATGATCCGCAAGAACCTCACGGTGATGTCGGGCGGCGCGGTGGAGCGTCGGCGGTTGCTCCTCGAGGCCGACGCCCACCTGCGCGCCCACCCGTGGCTGGTCGACGTCCTGATCAGCCACCGGTTCGCCGTGGCGCAGGCGCAGCAGGCCTTCGACCTCGCCTTCCGTTCGCCCGGTGACCGGCTGAAGGTCGTCCTCTCCATGTCCTGACCGCCCCGCCCGGGGATACCGGCTGGTCCGCTGCACGACGGGCGCCCCGGCATGCCAGCATCTCCCCAGGAGTGACCCGGACCACGGTCCACCTGGTCACCAGGGTGCGCGGAGAGGGGGTCGGGTGGAACTCGGAGGACGGGCCGCCGTGGCCACGTCGACCGCTCCGGCCACCTCGACGGACGAGGTGGTGCGGCACGCCCCGGACGGTCTGGCGGTCATCGACGCCGAGGGTCGCTTCGTCGACGCCAACCCCGCCGCCGTGGTCCTGTGCGGCCTGGATCCGGACGCCGTGGCGGGTGTTCCCTCCCCGTTCCCCGCACCGGGCGGCGCAGCCGGCGTCGCCAGGACGGGCGAGCTGACCGTCGTCTGGGAGCCGGTGACCGGTCAGCGGCGCGAGTTCGCCTACGTCCTCGCCCCGGTCCCCGGACGGCGGCGGTGGATCGTCTCCTTCCGCGACGTCACCCTGAGCCGGCTGCGCGAGCGGCGACTGGCCGCCATCGCCAAGGCCGCCTCCAACGTCGCGTCGAAGCGGTCGCTGGTCGGCACGCTCGAGGCGCTGGCCCGGGAGGTGGCGCGCACCGACGCCCTCGCCGGCGTCCAGGTCCTGACGGTGAACTCGTCGGGGGACCGGTTGCACGTGATGGGTGCCGCCGGCTTCGGACGCGAGGCGCACTTCTTCGACAAGCTCATGGAGTGCCGGGCCCGGGGGGCCCGCTTGATGATGCTGGAGGCTCTCGAGAGCCGGGAGCCGCTGGTCGTGCCGAGCCGGTACGAGGCAGTCATGCGGGACCCGGCGTGGGCCCCGCTGCACGAGGTCATGCGGCACCCTCGATGGGACTGGTTCGTCAGCGTGCCCCTCCTCGCCCGCGGGGAGCCGGTCGGCATCCTGAACGCGTTCTTCGCACCCGGTCAGGTCGTCGGGGACACCGAGCTGGAGTTCCTGCTGGCCATGGCCGAGCAGGCCGCGATGGCCGTGGACCAGGCCGCGGTCCTGGAGCGGGAACGGGACGTGGCCCGGCGGGAGGAGCGCCAGAAGCTGGCCCGCGACCTGCACGACTCGGTCGTGCAGCAGGTCTTCTCGATGATGATGCAGGCCCGGGCGCTCGGGGTGCTCGTCGCCCGTGGCCTGCCCCCCGCCCCCGACGAGGTGGCCCAGGTGGCGGACGACCTGAGCAGCAGCGCCGAGGCCGTCCTGGCGGACCTGCGGGGCATGGTGGTGGAGCTGCGGCCGGCGGCGACCACGGCGGGAGGGCTCGCCTCCGCGTTGCGGTCCCTGGTGGAGACGACCGCTGCCCGCACCGGCGTGGACGTGTCGCTCGCCATCGACGACCCCGCCGCCGAACTGCGCGCACTCGATGCCGACCTGCTCGAGGACGTCTACCGCGTCGTCGCGGAGGCGTTGCACAACAGCGTCAAGCACGCGGACGCGGCGAGGATCCACGTCCGGCTCGCGGTGACCTCCCACGGCCGTCGACGGCGGCTGGTCGCCGAGGTCACCGACGACGGCCGCGGGCTCAGCGCCGAGAGCGTCGCCCCTCGCGCCGGTGGCTCTGCGTCGAGCGGGTTCGGGATGACCGTGATGCGCGAGCGCGCGGCCCGGTGGGGCGGCGCCGTCCGGGTGCGGCAGCCGGCCACCGGCGGGACGAGCGTGCGTCTGAGCCTGCCGCTGCCGACCTCGCTGCCCGCGGCGCCGACGACGGACCTCGAGGTCGCGCCGTGACCGCGCCGGATCCGATCCGGGTCCTCGTCGTGGACGACCACGCGGTCGTGCGCCGTGGCGTGGTCGCCTACCTCGAGGCGCTCGAGGACGTCGCAGTGGCCGACGAGGCCGGCGACGGGCAGGAGGCACTGGACCGGCTGGCCCGGGCAGCCGCGCACGGCGAGCTGCCCGACGTCGTCCTGATGGACCTGCAGATGCCCGGGATGGACGGGGTGACGGCGACCGCGGAGGTGCTGCGCCGGTTCCCGCAGCTCAAGGTGGTCATCCTCACCAGCTTCGGGGAGGCCGAGCGGGTGCACGCGGCGCTGGAGAGCGGGGCCTCCGGGTACCTGCTCAAGGACGCCGGACCGGCCGAGGTGGACGCCGCGCTGCGGGCAGCGGTCCACGACGAGGTCTTCCTCGACGCGGCCGTGACCCGCCGACTCACCCAGGACATGCGTGCGCCGCGCACGGGTCTCGGTGTGCTCACCGCGCGGGAGAAGGAGGTGCTGATCCTCGTCGCGGAGGGCAGGTCGAACAAGGACATCGCCAACCACCTCCTCATCAGCGAGCGGACGGCCCGCTCGCACGTCAGCCACCTGCTCACCAAGATGGGCCTCACCTCCCGGACGCAGGCGGCCCTGCTGGCCGTCAAGGAAGGTCTCGTCCGGCCGCGGTGAGGGCGGGCGCCGTCATTTGTCGCACCCCCAGCGCGACAGGGGCGACGCCCACCTCGGTCAACCGGGCGATCCGCTGGTGCGCCCGTCCGCCTAGCGTGGTCGGCGTCCGGCACCGGCGCCCGCGTCCGGGGCCCGACCGCAGGACGGGAGGAGGGCCGTGGCCGCTCCTGATCGCGCCGGGGACGTCAGCCACCTCGAGGTCGTGTGCGCCGCCGCCGGGGTGACCCTCGTCGTCCCCGCGGACACCTCGATCCTGGATGCCGTGCGACGGGCGGGGCTCGAGGTCCCGGCCGCGTGCGCCGACGGCCGCTGCGGTGCCTGCGAGACGAGGGTCCTCGAGGGCGAGCCCGACCACCGGGACGGCGTCCTGACCGGGGAGGAGCGCGCGTTCGGCGAGACCATGATGATCTGCGTCTCCCGGGCGACGCCCCCGTGGCTGGTGCTGGACCTCTGACCGGGCGCCTCCCGCGGGACGGCCGGACGTGCGACGGATGACGTAGGCGGTTCGTGTCGCAGCGGTGGCCACGTCGTGACATCGGGCCGATCCGGTCCGTCGTCGCCGTACCTACCGTGAGGGGGTGGGTGGACCCACGTGCGTCCACCCGTTCCCGAGGTCGTCCGAGGAGTCGAGAGCATGACCACGTTCGTGCTCGTGCACGGGGCCTGGCACGGCGGGTGGTGCTGGGACCGCGTCGCCACCCGGTTGCGCGCGGTGGGCCACGAGGTCCACGCGCCCACCCTCACGGGACTGTCGGAGAGAGCGCACCTGCTCTCGCCGCTCGTCGGGCTGGACACGCACGTCGAGGACGTGGTCCGGGTGATCGACGTCATGGGCCTCACGGACGTCGTCCTGGTCGGACACAGCTACGCCGGGCAGATCGTGACCGCCGTCGCGGACCGCCGCCCCCGGGTCGTCGCCCTGCGCGTCTATCTCGACGCGTTCGTCGGCTCCGACGGCGAGGCGGCGCGCGATCTCCTGCCCGAGACGGTGGAGCACCACTGGGCGGAGTCGGCGGCCGAGCAGGGGTTCGGCTGGCTGGTGCCGGTGCGCACGCTGTCCGTGCTCGGCGTGACCGAGCGGGCCGACGTCGACTGGCTGAGCCCGAGGCTCACCCCCCACCCGTGGAAGACCTACACCGACCCGTTGCGGCTGACCGGTGCGGTCGACGACGTGCCCGCGACGTTCGTCGAGTGCGTCAGCTGGATGCGCGTCTTCGCCGGCCAGGCCGATCGCGCCCGTGCGCGGGGGTGGACGGTGCACGAGCTCGAGACCGGTCACGAGGCGATGGTCACCGCGCCCGAGCAGCTGGCCGCCGTGTTGATCGAGGTCGCCGACCGGCAGCCGACCTCGTCCGAGAGAGAGGGGGTCTGACGTGGAGTTCCTCGTCCGGTCCGAGAACCGGCTGCCGGCCGACACCCCGGCCGAGCAGCGGGAGGAGTTACGGGCAGCCGAGCGCGTGAGGGCGATGGAGTTGCGGGCCGCCGGGGTACTGAAGCGGCTGTGGCGGGTGCCCGGCCGCAACGCGACCATCGGCCTCTACGAGGCCGAGGACCCGGCCGCGCTGCACGACGCGCTGATGTCGCTCCCCATGGCCCGGTGGCTCGACGTCCACGTCGAGGCGCTCGCCACCCATCCCCAGGAACGCGTGTGAGCACGGGAGAGGAACACGACAGCCATGAGCACGGACACCGGGGCCGGCCGCCTGGACCTGCCGGGCACACCCGTCTTCGACGGGGACACCAGCCGGCGGGGACTGCGCATGAACAAGCTCTTCATGAGCCTGCGCGACGCCGGCAACCGCGAGCGGTTCCTCGCGGACGAGGCCGCCTACTGCCGGGAGTTCGGAGTGACCGCCGAGCAGGAGAAGGCCGTGCTGGACCGCGACTGGCAGGCGATGATCGACCTCGGGGGCAGCATCTTCTACGTTTACAAGCTGGCGATGCTGGACGGGCGGTCCATGCAGTACCTCGGCGGTGTGTTCACCGGCATGGGCGAGGAGGACTTCCTCGCGGCGATGCGGGCGGGAGGTCGCCGCGATGGCTGAGGTGATCTGGGGTCTGGCGACCTCGCACGTGCCGTCCATCGGCGCGGCGATGGACCGCGGCAAGACCGAGGACCCGGCGTGGAAGGCGCTCTTCGACGGCTACGCCCCGGCGCGGGCGTGGCTGGCCGAGCACCGGCCGGACGTGGCGATCGTCGTCTACAACGACCACGCCAACGGGATCGATCTCGACTTCGTCCCGACCTTCGGGCTGGGCACCGCCGAGCGCTACGAGATCGCCGACGAGGGTTTCGGCCGCCGACCGGTGCCCGACGTGATCGGTGACCCCGAGCTCTCCCTGCACCTGGTGGAGAGCCTGGTCGACGAGGACTTCGACCTGACCGTCTTCCAGGAGCTGCACGTCGACCACGGGTTCACCGTGCCGCTGTCGGTCTGGACCCCGGACCCCGGGGATGCGTGGCCCTGCCCCGTGATCCCGCTGCTCGTCAACGTCATCCAGTACCCCCAGCCCAGGGCGGCGCGGTGTTACGCGCTCGGCCAGGCCCTCGGCCGCGCCATCACGAGCTACCCGAAGGACATCACGGTCGGCGTGCTCGGCACCGGTGGTATGTCGCACCAGCTGGCCGGGGCCCGGGCGGGGTTCATCAACCCCGAGTTCGACGCGATGTGGATGCAGGCGATCGAGAACGACCCGGCCGAGCTCGCCGCGCTGTCCCGTGAGGAGCTGATCCGCCAGGCCGGCTCGGAGGGCATCGAGCTGATCATGTGGCTGGTCATGCGGGGGGCGATGAACGACCGGGTCACCAAGGTGCACTCGGACTACTTCGTGCCGGCGTCCAACACCGCGGCCGGTATCGCGTTGTTCGACAACCGGGTCGCGCGGCCCGCCTGAGCGCCACACCGGGGAGGCCTCCGGGGCGCCCCGCCCCCGAGGCCTCGACGTGCCGCCGCGGTCACGCACGTACCGCGACCCGTTGGGGAGCGTGGCGGGTCTGCGGCTGCGACCAGGGGAGCAGCCGCGGTTGGCCCGGCCGGGTGGAGGACCGCCCGGGCCACCGCGGTCGCCGTGTCACACGGTCGCCGCGCTGCGCCAGCCCGCGTGGTAGCTCTCCCGCGCGGTCGCCGCGTACGGGGCGGGACTCACCACGGCCCGCAGGGCGACCGGCTCGTGCGGCTCGACGGTGGTCTTGCGGGTACCGCCCTCCGGCTCACCCCACAGCACGCGCACCTCCGCGCCGAGCGGCACGTCGGCGTTCACCGTGGCCAGCGACAGACCCTTGCGCTCGTTGGCGCTGTAGCCGGTGAACAGGGACAGGCCGACGACGTTGTCATCGGCGTCCAGGACCGCGTCGAAGTTCGACGACCCGTAGTTCGCGTTCGGCAGGTCGAAGAACTGGTATCCGGGAGCGGGGGCCACGAGTGCGCCCAGGACCTTCGCCAGGTCCTCGTCGTCCCACGCCAGCGTCACCTTGCGGCGCTGCGTCGCCGGGTCGATGGCCTGCAGGGCGTCGCGCCCGATGAAGTCGTGGTCGAACTTCACGAACGACCCGTAGCCGAGCTCCCAGGGGTTGAGGTAGTAGTCCTCGATGTTGGGCGAGATGAAGCTGCCGGCCAGCGCGTTGGTCGCCTCGTAGCCGTCGGCCGGGAGGGACTCGCGGTAGGCGCGCAGGTCCTCGGCCGTGTAGACGGCCGGCAGCGGGGAGGGGATCCAGCCCGACTCGAGCGTGTTCGAGGAGTAGGCGCGCGAGCCGCACGGCTCGAGCCCGAACTCGCGGCCCACCTCGAGGATCGTGTCGCGGATCTTCTCGTAGGACTCGTACGGGCCCCAGATCTCCAGGCCCGGGGCGCCGGCCATGCCGTGCCGCAGCGTGCGCACCTGCTCGCCGGCGATGTTCATGGTCGCCATGCGGAAGAACTTCAGCTGCTCGACGTCACCGCCGTGGAGCTTCTCGATCACCTGCCACGCGTTCGGGCCCTGGATCTGGAACCGCCACAGGTCGCGGGTCACCGCCTTGCCGTACGGCCGCGACGGCGACCGGGGGTCGTTGCGGATGTCGACGTCGTAGCCCGAGGACCCCTTGAACTGCAGCCAGTTGGCCACCGGTGCGCGGCCGACGAAGACGTACTCCTCCTCGTCGAGGTGGAACAGGATGCCGTCACCGATGACGCCGCCCTCGGGGCCGACGGGCACGAACTGCTTGGCCATGTTCACCGGGAAGTTGGCCACGCTGTTGATGCCCGTGTCCGAGATCAGCTTCAGCGCGTCGGGTCCGGAGATGAACGTGTTGAACATGTGGTGTGACTGGTCGAACAGCACCGCGGTCTCCCGCCATGCCTTCTGCTCCCGCCGCCAGTTGGTGAACTCCGAGGGGACCACCGGGTAGATGTAGGCGCCGAGCTGGGAGTTGCGGAGCAGCCCGACGGTGTCACCGGTCTGGTCGAGCAGTTCCTGCAGGTTCTTCGCGGTCATGTGCATCCGTCCTCGTGTGATCTGTCGTGGCACCGCCCCCGTCGGGGACGGCTCGTGGCCGGGCAGCCGGCCGGCTGGTGGTTGTCCCGGGCGGGGATCCGTCGCTCCCCGGCGCCGTCGTCAGTGCGCCGGTTCGTCCCGGCCGGCGTCGTCTGCACGTTCGGTCGCGAAGGAGTGCGCGATCATCCAGGAGGCGAAGGACGTGATCCGCGCGTCGATCACGAGCGGCCGCCGGCGCGGCCCGTCCACCCAGTCCCGCACGGCCTTGAGGTCCTCCACGGTCCGCACGGTGACCGCCTCGCAGCCGTGACCGCGCGCGATCGCGGCGATGTCGGTCTCCGGGAACTCGACGATGCCCAGGGGATGACCCGCGGGACCGAAGTGGTGCACCTCGGCGCTGTAGGCGTGGTCGTTGTAGACGACCACCACCAGGGGGACCCCGACGCGGACGGCGGTGTCCAGCTCGACGTGGCTCATCATGAAGCCCCCGTCACCCACGCCGGCGACCGCGACCCGTCCCGGGGAGGCCAGCCCCGCACCGATCGCGGTGGACAGACCCAGGCCGATGGACTGGAACGCCAGGGTGAGGCAGAACCCGCTCGCGTCGGGGACGTCGAGGAACATCGCCGGGTAGCCGTTGAAGTTCCCGCCGTCGGGGGCGACCACCCGCTGCCCGGGCAGGATGTCGTCGAGCGCGGCGGTGAGCGTGCGCGGGTCGATCAGTTCGTCGGTGCTGGTGTCGGAGTACGGCTCGTCGCGCCAGCGCAGCCCGGCCCGGATCCGCTCCCGCACCTGCGGCGTCCGCCACGACGGGGCGGTCCGGGGCCGGGCGCGCAGGTCCTCGACGGCCGCCGCGGCGGTCGCGCGGACGTCGCCGACGACCCCGTGGTCGACCCGGACGTGCGTGCCGATCGCGGCGGGGTCCTCGTCCACCTGGACCACCGTGGCGCCGGGGTCCAGCAGCTCACCGGCCCGCAGGGTCCAGACGTTGAGCGACGCACCCCACGAGACGACGAGGTCGGCGGAGCTGATGAGGTCGGCGGCCATCGGGGTGGCGAAACCGCCGGAGACGTCCACGGACCACTCGAGCCCGGCGAACAGCCCGCGCGCCACGGCCGACGTCGCCAGGAGGGCCCCGCTGAGCTCGCCCAGCTCCGCGAGCACGTCGCGGGCACCGGACAGGCGAGCGCCGCGGCCGGCGATGAACACCGGTCGCGCGGCGGAGCGCAGCAGGTCGGCCAGCTGCTCGACCGACCGGGGACCGGCGACGGCTGCCTCGAGCACCGGGGGCGCCAGCGGCGGGAGGGCGTCGGCAGGGACCTCGGCCTCCTGGACGTCCAGGGGCAGGTTGAGCACGACGGTCCGGCGGTCCACCGCTGCGCGGCGGAAGGCCCGCACGGCCTCCTGCACCGCGGTGCGCGGGGAGGTGATCGTCTCGGAGTGGATCCCCAGCCCCCGCAGCACGGCCGGCTGGTCGATGTTGAAGTTGGACAGCACGTTCCAGCCCGCCGTGTCGGCGGCGAGCGCGAGCAGCGGGGTGCGGCTCTTGGCGGCCTCGGTGAGACCGGTGAGTGCGTTGGTCAGGCCGCAGCCCTGGTGGACGGTCACCGCGGCCACCCGCTGGGTGGTGCGTGCGTACGCGTCGGCCATGGTGGCCGCGCCCGCCTCGTGACGGGTGGCCACGAACCGGGCACCGGCGCCGACGAGGGCATTGGTCACGTGGAAGTTGCCGCTGCCGACCACGCCGAACACCTGATCCAGGCCCTGGCGGGCCAGTTCTCGGCCGATTGCTTCCGCCACTCGCACGGTGCTGTTCCTCTCGACAGGGGCCGGTGGTCGTGGGACGGGCCGCCGCGCCCGGGGGCCACCCGGGCGCGGCGGGACCGGTCAGCCGCAGATGAGGTCGTCGGCGGAGGGAGCTTCCTCGACGATCTCGTACTCCTCGAGGAAGCCCATCTGCTCGTCGATCTCGTCCACCTTCAGCTCGGGCTGGTAGACCGGCAGACGCATCCGGTTGGCGACGTCAGCGGGGATCTGCGTGTAGGTCGGGATGATCTCGCGGATCGCGTCGGGGTTGTCGCGCGCGTACTCCAGCGACCTGGTCATCGCCGCCTCGAACCGCTCCATCAGGTCGGCCTCCTCCTGGTAGAGCTGCAGACTGGTCGAGTACGACCCGTTCGGGTACTCGGGGGCGATGGCCGACTGGGGGGCGAAGACCACCTTGCCGCCCTGGTCGAGCACGGTGGTGACGAACGGCTCGGACGTGTAGCCGGCGTCGATCCGGCCGGCCTGGATGGCGGCGGGCACCTCGGGGAAGGGGACCTCGATCATCTCGACGGACCGCCAGTCGACGCCTTCCTGGTCGAGCGCCGCCTTGATCATCACCTCGGCGACACCGCCCAGCGCGTTGACGCTCACGGTCTTGCCCACGAAGTCCTGCGGTGTCTGGATGGGGCTGTCGCCGGCGGCGACCATGACCTGCCAGTCGTCCTCGGGGGTGGTGCCCGTGGCGTCGCTGGCGGTGAGCACGCAGACCGGGACGTTGCGCGCGGCCGCGATCCCGGCGGAGATGTAACCGACGAAGCCGACGTCGTAGTCGCCGGCCACCATGCCGGTGATGATCTCGTTGCCGCTCTGCAGCACGGTCTCCTCGACCTCGAGGCCCTCCTCCTCGAAGAAGCCCTCCTGGATGCCCAGGTACATGGGGGCGGCGTTGGCGATGGGGAGGGTGCCGATCTGGATCGTCGTCATCTCGCCCGTGCCGCCCTCGCCCCCTCCTCCTCCGCCGGTGTCTGCGTCGTCGCCGCCGCAGCCGGTGGCCGCGAGAGCGACCACGGCCAGGCCGGCGACCGCAGAGGTCGCGCGACGGGTGAACGGACGGTGGCTCATCGGCTCTCCTTCTCCAGGGATCGTGCGAGGGGGGACACCCGGGCGGTCATCCGTGGTCCGTGACCGTCCGACTGGTCTAGGCGTGGACCTCGGCGGTCTCCGGACGCTTGATGGAGCGCCACACGTAGGCCCGTAGGTGCGCGAACTCGGGGAGTTCCTTGGTCTCCACCTGGTCGCGCGGACGAGGGAGCGGGACGTCGACGATCTCCTGGACCCGGGTCGGGGACGGCGTCAGGACGACGACGCGGTCGCTGAGGTACACCGACTCGTCGATGTCGTGGGTGACGAAGACGACCGTGACGCCGTACCGGGCCCGCAGCTGCAGCACGAGGTCCTCGAGGTCGGCACGGGTCTGCGCGTCGACCGAGGCGAAGGGCTCGTCCATCAGCAGGATCTCGGGTTGGTAGGCCAGCGCCCGGGCGATCGCCACCCGCTGCTGCATGCCGCCGGACAGCTGCCAGGGGTACTTCTTCCCGGCTCCGGCCAGGCCGACCGACTGCAGGGTGTCCCGGATCAGCTCGGTCGTCTCGCCCTTGCCCAGCTTGCGGTGCTTGAGCGGGAAGGCGACGTTCTGGTCGACGGTCATCCACGGGTAGAGGGACCGGGAGTAGTCCTGGAAGACCAGAGCCATCTTCTCGGGGGGGCCGGTCACCTTCTCGTCGTCCAGGTAGACCGCACCGGCGGTGGGCGGGAGCAGCCCGGCGATCATCTTGAGCAGCGTCGTCTTGCCGGCTCCGGAAGGACCGACGATGCACACCAGCTCCCGCTCCTGGACGGTGAAGGTGAGGTCGGCCACCGCCTCGAACGCACGCTTGGTGCCCTCCTGGTAGACCTTCCTGAGGTGCTCGACGCGCAACATGGTGGGGATGCCTCCGCGGGTCAGCCGGCGCCGGCGCGGGCACCGCGGTGCCACCGGAGCGCTCGGCGCTCGACGAGCAGGAACAGGGCGTTGAGCACGTAGCCGAGGATGGCCAGCAGGAAGATGCCGGCCCACATCTCGGTGATGGCGTACGTGCGCTGGGACTGCAGGACGAAGTAGCCGATGCCGTTGGTGCTGGCCACCATCTCGGAGACGACCATCATGATCACGGCCAGTGAGAGGCTCACCCGCGCGCCGGCGAAGATCTGCGGCGCCGCCGAGGGCAGCACGACGCGGAAGAGCCGCTCACGCCACGGGATCTGGAAGCTGCGCGCGGTCTCGCGCAGCGCGGGGTCCACGCCGGCCACGCCGTCGATGGTGTTGAGCAGCACCGGGAACAGGCAGACGAAGGCGATGAGCGCCACCTTCATCTCCGAGCCGACGCCGAGGATCAGGATGCCGGCGGGGATGAGCACCGGTGCGGGGATGGCGCGCAGGAACTGGACGACGGGGTCGACCATCCGGCCCAGCGTCCGGGACGACCCCAGGGCCACCCCGATCACCACGGCGGCGATCACGGCGATCACGTAGCCGCTGAACAGGCGGCCCAGGCTGGGGAGCACGTCGGTGCCGACCCGCTCGAACAGCCAGGTGTCGGCGAACGCCCCGAAGATGTCGAGCAGCGGGGGGAAGTAGAACGACGTGCTGTTCGCCGACACCAGTGCCCACACCGCCAGCACGGCGACGGGGACGGCGATCTCCAGGCCGACACCGAGCACCCGGGTCGGCCGGCTGGGTTCGCTCACCGGTTGCGCTCCCGCTGGGATGCGTGCCAGTGCAGCAGACGCCGCTCGGCGGCGGACAGGGCGATGTTGAGCACCCAGCCGATGAGACCGGTCACGATGATCAGGGCGTACATCGCCTCCACGGCGCCGCTCTGCCGGGCGATGTTGATCTGCTGCCCGAGCCCGGGTGCGCCGAGGACCAACTCCGCGGTGACCGACAGGATCAGCGCCACCGCGGAGGAGATGCGCACGCCGGTGACGATGTAGGGGAGTGCACTGGGCAGCACCACGCGCAGCAGCCGCTCGGGCGTCTTGATGCCGAAGGAGCGCGCGGTCTCCATGCCGACCGGGTCGACGTCCCGGACGCCGTAGAGCGTCTGCAGGAGGATCGGCCAGGTCGCGGCGAAGGCGGCGAGGAACCACTTGCTCTCGATGCCGGCCCCGAAGACGAGGACGGCCAGCGGGATCAGCGCCACGGACGGGACCGGGCGGAGGAACTCCACGATCGTCCGGGTGGACATGAAGAGCAGGAAGACCGAGCCGATCAGGATGCCGAGCGGCAGCGCGATGAGCAGCGCCGTCCCCAGGCCCAGGGCCCAGCCCTGCAGCGTCTGACCCACCGGCTCCCAGAGCGAGCCGTCGGACAGCTGCTCGAACAGGGCGCCGAACATCTCGGACGACGGGGGGAGGAAGCGCCGGTCGACCAGGCCGATGCGAGGGACGACCTCGAAGACCAGGATCGCCGCCGCGACGCCCAGCAGGGGCAGCCCCCGGTCCCGCCCGCGGCGGCCACCGGTCCGTGACGCCTCCGCCGAGCGGGCCGCCGGCGGCCCCGGAGCCCAGGCGTTCTCGGTCCCCTGGTCGTCGGACGCAGGGCGGAGCGGGGCCTCCTGCCCTCCCGCTGCCGCGTCGCCGGGAGGCGACGCGCCGCGGGAGCTCGCGTGCCGGCTCGACCTGGTCACGTTCCTCCCCTTCGAGACCTGGCTGGTACTGCACGACCGACCGGTGGGTCCGTGCTCGGTCGGGACGTCGGCCGTGGTTCCGGCGACGACCTGTCGTACCTGCCCGGACGTGCCGGTCCAGGGAGTCGCGTTCGCCACGTCCCTCGAGAACCGTAGGGCCCGGATGTGGCCTCCGACACAGCGAGATGGTGGCACCTGGTTGGCCCATCTGGCACGCGGTGGCGCGCCGGATGACTCGCCTCTCGGGTCATTTGACGTACGTCCGTCCGACGTCCTCCGTCGTGCGCTCCGGCCCCGGGAACCGGGCCGACTCCGTGTCGGCGGTGGCCGCCGAACGCCCAGGCGTCGCCTCGACGCGGTGCCCCGGGCCGTGGGGTCTGCCGGCAGCGGGCACCCGCGCGCGGACCGGTGGACGGCACCACTCGTCCCCTCGTCGAGGCCCTGCACGGGGGTCGGCACGCGGCGGCTCGTGACCGAGCACGGGGAGGGTGGCGTCGTGGTGCCTCCGTCGGCGGCTCCGCCGTCGGCTCGTGGACCGGGCGCCCCCGCCGCCCTGAGCTGCACGGCGGCACCGGTCCTCGTCGGCGGGCTGCTGTACCGGCGCCTGGAGGAGCCGCTCCTCCCTCTGCCGGGCGGCGGCCGGCCCCGGAGCCCGGAGGAGGTCCGAGCCCGGCGGAGGATCGTTGACAGTCCTGTTGACACGCTCCTAGCGTCACGGCGCACGAGGGCGGGCAGAGGGGGCGGAGCGTGGGAGCAGCGGCGCGCGACTCCGCCGAGCAGGCGCTCCGGGCGGCGATCTCCCGTGGTGACCTGCTCCCCGGGCACCGTCTGGTCGAGGCCGACCTGGCCGGGCTCATCGGCGTCAACCGCAGCAGCGTCCGCTCGGCGATCGACGCGCTGATCGCCGAAGGCCTCGTGGAGCGGATCCCACACCGGGGCGCGCGTGTCCGCGTCGTGTCCACCGCCGAGGCGGTCGCGATCACCGAGTGCCGGATGCCGCTCGAGGGCCTCCTGGCCGGCAAGGCCGCAGAGCGCATCACCGACGCCGAGATCGCCCGTCTGCGCGCGCACCTGCACGCCATGGGAGAAGCGGTCGACTCGGAGGACCTGCTCGAGTACTCGGAGCTCATCCAGCAGCTGCACGCCATGGTCCACGACGCCGCGCGCCACCCCATCGCGGCAGGACTCGTCGGTCGGCTGCAGGCCCAGCTGGTGCGCCACCAGTTCCGGCTCTCGCTGCGACCCGGGCGGCCCCGCGTGAGCCTGCGGGAACTGAGCGACCTGGTGGACGCCGTCGCCGCCCGCGACCCCGATCGGGCCGAAGTGGCCGCCGTCGCCCACGTCCGCAGCATCATCGACGCGCTGACCGAGCCCGTCGAGCAGACCGGAGGTCTCGTATGAGGACCGTCGTCGTCACCGATCCGCCGCGCGCCGACGCGGGGCACGCCGAGCAGCTCGGGGGCTTCGGCGTCGCCACCGTGCACGAGGCGGTGGGCCGGATCGGCTACCTGGGACCGGAGTTCCGCCCGGCCTGGCCCGGTGCGCGGATCGGCGGCAGCGCCGTCACCGTGCTGTGCTGGCCGGGGGACAACCTGATGATCCACGTCGCCGTCGAGCAGTGCCGGGCCGGTGACGTGCTCGTCGTCGCGACCAACTCGCCGTCCACCGACGGGCTGTTCGGGGAGCTGTTCGCCACCGCCCTGGCGCACCGCGGCGTCCGGGGCGTGGTGCTGGGCAGCGGCGTGCGCGACGTCGCCGAGCTCCAGGAGATGGGGTTCCCGGCCTGGTCCCGCGCGGTGAGCGCGCAGGGCTCGGTCAAGGCGACGGCCGGTGCCGTGAACGTCCCGATCGTGCTCGGCGGCCAGACCATCCACCCGGGGGACGTCGTGGTCGCCGACGACGACGGCGTGATGGTGGTGCCGCGGGTCGACGTGCCGCGCGCGCTCACCGCGTCGCAGGCGCGGACCGACAAGGAGGCCGCCAGCCGCGCCGCCTTCCAGCAGGGGGAGCTCGGCCTGGACCGGTACGGCCTGCGCGACCGCCTCGGCGAGTTCGGCATCGAGTACGTCCCCTACGAGGAGTACGCGGAGGGCGAGCGGTGAACCGGCCCGCGACCTACGACGACACCGGCGTCCGCTGCACGATGCTGCGCGCCGGCACCTCCCGCGGCCTGTACTTCGAGGCGAAGGACCTGCCCGCCGACCCCGCACCGCGCGACGACCTGCTGTTGCGGCTCGTGGGCACCCCGGACCCGCGGCAGATCGACGGGCTCGGCGGTGCCACCTCCCTGACCAGCAAGGTGGCGGTCGTCTCGCCGTCGGACGACCCGGAAGTCGACGTCGACTACCTGTTCCTCCAGCTCGGCGTCGACGAGGCGACGGTCAGCGACCGGCAGAACTGCGGGAACATCCTGGCCGGCGTCGGTGCCTTCGCCGTGGAGCGCGGCCTGGTGCCCGCCGGCGCGGACGAGACCAGCGTGCGGATCCGGATGGTGAACTCCGACAGCGTCGCCATCGCCACCTTCCCGACCCCGGGGGGCCGGGTGGAGTACCGCGGCGACGTGGCGATCGCGGGCGTGCCGGGAACCGCCGCCCCGGTGGTCCTCGCGTTCACCGACACGGAAGGGTCCGCGACCGGCGCCCTCCTGCCCACAGGCCACGTCCGCGACACGGTGGAGGGCATCGAGGTGACCTGCGTCGACAACGGCATGCCGGTCGTCCTCGCCCTGGCCGGGTCCTTCGGGCTCACCGGCTACGAGTCCCACGAGCAGCTCGCCGCCGACGCCCCGCTCCTCGAGCGCGTCGATGCCTTCCGCCGCAAGGCCGCCCAGATCATGGGCCTCGGGGACGTCGCCGCCGCCTCGGTGCCGAAGACGGTCCTGATCGCCGCGCCCCGCGACGGCGGGCAGGTGTGCACCCGGTCGTTCATCCCGGTGCAGCCGCACTCCTCGATCGGTGTGCTCGGCGCGGTCAGCGTGGCCACCGGGCTGCTGCTCCCGGGCGCGGTCGGCCACGAGCTGACCGCCGCGTGGCCGCGGGAGACCTCGCAGATCGACGTCGAGCACCCGACCGGTCACCTCCTCGTCGACGTCGTCGTCGACAGCTCGGCGACCCCGCCGCGCGCCGTCCGATCGGGGGTCGTCCGGACCGCCCGCAAGCTCTTCGACGGCACCGCCTTCCCTCGGGCCTGAGGGAGGACCCTGCTGCCCCACCGTCCGCCCCCGCACGACGCCCGACCCGAAGGAGAGCCCCGTGCCGCCGCTCCACGACATCGCGCACCTCGCCCACGTCGAGCTGCTCACCGACAAGCCGGAGGAGAGCCTCGACTTCTTCGTGCGCTACCTCGGCATGACCGAGAACGGCTCGTCCGGGGACTCGGTGTTCCTGCGCGCGTGGGACGACTACGAGAACACCACCGTCAAGCTCACCGCGGCCCCGCAGCCCGGCGTGGGCCGGACGAACTTCCGGGCGAGCACCCCGGCGGCCCTCCAGCGACGGGTGGCCGCCATCGAGGCGACCGGTCTGGGCCGGGGCTGGCAGGACGGCGATCCCGGTTACGGGCCGGTGTACGTCTTCACCGACCCCGACGGGCACGAGATGGGCGTCTACTACGAGACGGAGTGGTACCGGCCGACGGGCGACCTCGTGCCGGCGCTGAAGAACCAGGCACAGGCCTATCCCGGCCGCGGGGTGAGCGTCCGGCGGATCGACCACGTCAACTTCCTGGGCGTCGACGTCGTGGCCAACCGCGACTTCGCGCGGGACACCCTCGGCGGGATGGTCACCGAGCAGATCGTGCTGGACGACGGCGTCGCCGGCAGTTGGACGACGTTCACCAACAAGGGCTACGACGCGGTCTGGACCCGGGACAACACCGGCACCTCCGGCCGACTGCACCACGTGTCCTTCGCCGTCGACAGCCGCGACGACGTCATCCGGGCGGCGGACCTGGCGCTGGAGCACGGCGTCCACATCGAGACCGGGCCGCACAAGCACACCATCCAGCAGAGCTTCTTCCTCTACGTCTGGGAGCCGGCCGGCAACCGGATCGAGCTGGACAACCCGGCCGCCCGGCTCGTGTTCGCGCCCGACTGGCAGCCCATCGACTGGTCCGAGGCCGAGCGCGCCAAGGGCCAGGCCTGGGGCCTGAAGACCATCGACACCTTCCACACGCACGGCACGCCGCCGGTCCGGGCGGTGCCGTGAGCACGCGCATCGCCGTCCTGGGGCTCGGCGAGGCCGGGTCGGAGATCGCGCGCGACCTGGCCGCGGCCGGGGCCGACGTCCGCGGCTACGACCCCCTGGCCATCCCCGTCGACGGGGTCCGGTCGCGCGGCAGCGAGGCCGAAGCAGTGGCCGACGCCGACCTGGTGCTCAGCGTCAACAGCGCGCACGACGCGATGACGGCACTGGAGAACGCGCTGCCCGTGGTGCGCGCCGGCACCCTGTGGGCCGACCTCAACACCGCCAGCCCCGGACTGAAGGTCGCTCTGGCCGAGCGGGCGAGGGAGCACGGCGTCCCGGTCGTCGACGTGGCGCTGATGTCGCCGGTACCGGGCAAGGGCCTGCGCACGCCGATGCTGGTGTCGGGCGAGGCGGCCGACCGGTACGCCCAGCTCCTCGCCGGCCTGGGTGCCGACATCGACGTCCAGCCGGGCCCGGTGGGCACCGCCATCTCGCGCAAGCTGCTGCGCAGCGTCTTCTACAAGGGGCTCGCCGCCGCCGTCGTGGAGGCCCTGCGCGGTGCCGAGGCGGCCGGCTGTGAGGCCTGGCTCCGCGCGAACATCGCCGCGGAGCTCGCGGGCTTCGACGAGCGCACGGTCGACCGGTTGGTCGAGGGCACGCGGACCCACGCCCGGCGCCGGGCCGACGAGATGGCGGCCGCCACCGAGCAGCTCCGGGAGCTGGGCGTCCCGGCCCGCGTCGCCCCTGCCGCGCGCGACCTCCTGGTGGAGCTGCGCGACGCGCCGACGGGTGGCCTGGTGGCGACGGCCGAGGTCACCACGGACGCGCCGGCCAGGTACGCGAAGCAGCTGATCAGCCACACCAGCCGGCGGCTCACCTGGCGGACCGACGGTGCGGTGTCGTCGGCGGCCATCGGCAACGGAGTCGGCACCGTCGCCGTCGGCGACGGGGTGCTCACGCTCCGGGCCGAGGCGCCGGACGAGGAGACCATGGCCCGCATCCAGCACGTCCTCGGCGACCACCTCGAGCGCTTCGGCCGGCGGAACGAGCTGGCCGTCGGCTGGGAGACGGAGATCCCGTGATCGTCGACTGTCACGGCCACTACACGACGGCGCCGGCCGCACACACCGCATGGCGCGAGCAGCAGGTGACGGCCTGGGGGGCGGGGACGACGCCGCCGGCCTACCCGGCCATCAGCGACGACGAGATCCGGGAGACGATCGAGTCGAGCCAGCTCCGGCTGATGGACGAGCGGGGCATCGACGTCACGCTGTTCTCGCCGCGTGCCTCCGCGATGGCGCACCACGTCGGCGACGCGGCGGTGAGCCTGGAGTGGTCGCGCCGGTGCAACGACCTCGTGCACCGCGTGGCGACCCTCCACCCCGGCCGGTTCGTCCCCGTCTGCCAGCTGCCGCAGTCGCCGGGCGCGGACCTGCAGGCGTCGATCGCCGAGCTGCGCCGGTGCGTGGAGGAACTCGGCTTCGTCGGCTGCAACCTCAACCCCGACCCCAGCGGTGGCTTCTGGACCTCTCCGCCCCTGACCGACCGCTACTGGTACCCGTTCTACGAGGCGATGGTCGAGCTCGACGTGCCGGCCATGGTGCACGTCTCGGCCTCGGCGACCCCGGTGTTCCACGCGACGGGCGCGTACTACATCAACGCCGACACGACGGCCTTCATGCAGCTCGTCCAGGGTGACCTGTTCACCGACCTGCCGGACCTGCGGCTGGTGATCCCGCACGGCGGGGGAGCGGTGCCCTACCACTGGGGCCGGTATCGCGGGCTGGCCGACATGCTCGGACAGCCGCCGGTGGAGTCCAACGTCATGGGCAACGTCTTCTTCGACACCTGCGTCTACCACCAGCCGGGGATCGACCTGCTGCTGGACGTGGTGGACACCTCGAACGTCCTCTTCGGGTCCGAGATGGTGGGCGCGGTGCGTGGTGTCGACCCGCGGACCAGCCACCACTACGACGACACCCGACGCTACGTCGAGGCGTCAGCCCTCGACGACGAGGCGCGCACCGCGGTCTTCGAGGGCAACGTCAGGCGCGTCTACCCCCGGCTCGACGCGGCGCTGCAGGCCCTGGGGCGGTGACCGCACGCCCCGCGGGACCGACGTGGGTGTCGTCGATCGGCACGTCACGGGCCGGGAGACGGTCTCCGTCGCGTCCCGGTCGGACCGGGGGCCGGTCGTCGCCCACCGGACGGTCAGATCGTCTCGGGTACCCGCAGGTGCGCGATCGCGACGTCGAACTCGGCGGTGGCGACGACCTCGATGCCCATGGCGGGGGCGAACTCCTCCCGGAACTCCCGCGCCCCCTCGCTCGCCTGCTCGACGTGCGCCCGGCTGTCGTAGGAGACGGCCGCCACGGTGAGCCCGTCAGCACGGCGCACCATGATGCTGACACTGCAGAACCCGGGTAGGTCGTCGAGCTTCGGCATCAGTGACAGACGGACGGCGTCCACGGCACGGTTGACGGCGTCGGGCTCGGTGCGGAGCCAGGTGACGCGGGATCGGGACCCTTGCTGGGCCTCGCGCACCCGGTGCATCGCGGCGATCTCCCACTCCTGCACCTCCGGCCGGCCACCGAGGATCTCGGCGGTGCGCTCCGCGGACGACCGGACGCCCTCCCGGCTGGAGCGCATCGCCGCCTCGTCCCGCCAGGACGTCGTGACGATGCAGTGGCCCGAGTCGCGGTCGGCGAGCATCGACAGGCCCACGCAGCCATCCATCCCCCCGACCGCCGGCATGACCTCGTCACCGACGTAGGCGATCACGGCGTCCACCGACCGCGGGTCGCCGTGGATCGTGGTCGATCGGGCGTACATCTCGGTCACTCGTCCTCCGGGTGCTCGCGCGGGTCGGCAGTGCCCCAGCGGCAGCGCTGATCGGCACAGGGTGCCCACGTCCTCGTGCGAGGAGCAACACGGTCGCGGAGACGCCGGGGCCATCGGAGGGGAGGCGTCGCCGACTGCCGGGCCGTCCACCGGTCGACCCGCCGACGGCGCACCTCGTCGCCGCCTCGGCCGCCGGCGCCTCCACCGTGCCGCCAGGTCGTGAGTGCCGGCACGGAGCCCCGGCTCGCCGGCCGGCAACCCCCCGACTGCTGCGGGGCGCCCGGATGGCGACGGCTCGCCGACCGCAGGACGCCGCGCCCACGTCGATTGTCGCGGCCGAGACGACACGTCCTGCCATCCGGGAGAGGTCATCTGCGGCATCCGTCACACCCCTCCGGTGACTAGGTTCGGGGAGCACCGGTCCTCGACGACCCGGCTCAGTGGTCCCACCGGGTCGCCGGGGTCGACCCGGATGCGGCGGGCCGATCGGCTCCGGGGAACGGATCCTTGGGAGGAGGCGTGATGACGAGGCCCGCCGACGCTCAGCACGGCGTCCTGGTGCTGTCCTGCGAGGATGCCCCGGGCATCGTGCACGCGGTGTCCGGACTGCTCGTGCAGGAGCGGTGCACCATCGTCGAGAGCCACCAGTTCGACAGTGCCGCGAGCGGCATGTTCTACATGCGCGTCGAGTTCGCGCACGTCGACGGCGCTCCACTCGACTTCGCCCGTCTGTGCCGGGCCTTCGAGGAGACGGCCCAGCACTTCCGGATGACCTGGCGGATGGCCGACGCGGCCGAGCGGCAGCGCGTGCTGATCATGGTCAGCCAGTACGCGCACTGCCTCAACGACCTCCTCTTCCGCAACTCGATCGGCGAGCTCAACCTCGACGTCGTCGCGATCGTGTCCAACCACCCCGACCTGAACGGCATCGCCGACTTCTACGGCGTCCCCTTCCGGCACATCCCGGTGACCCGCGAGACGAAACCCGAGGCCGAAGCGGCGCTCCTCGACATCGTGCGTGGGGAGCGGGTCGACCTCGTGGTCCTGGCTCGCTACATGCAGATCCTCTCCGACGGCCTGTGCCACCAGCTCGAGGGCCGGGCGATCAACATCCACCACTCGATGCTGCCGAGCTTCAAGGGCGCCCGTCCGTACCACCAGGCGCATGCCCGCGGTGTCAAGTTCATCGGTGCGACGGCGCACTACGTCACCGCGGACCTGGACGAGGGCCCGATCATCGAGCAGGAGATGATCCGCGTCGACCACTCGCTGAGCCCGGAGGAGCTCGCCGCCCGGGGTCGGGAGGCCGAGACCCGGGCCCTCTCGCACGCTGTGCGTTGGCACACCGAGAACCGCGTCATCATCCACGGGAACCGGACCGTCGTCTTCGAGTGAGCGCCGGACGCGACAGCGCCGGTCGAGGGCGCTCCCGGATGCGGACCGGGCCCGGCTGGAGCCGTCGCTGCCCGCTCGGACGGCGTGCGCGGGCGACCGTTCCCACATCACCGGCAAGTCTCGAGCCGGCCACGGCCGACGACGGACGGCGGAGGACGGACGGCGGAGCATGACCGATCTGGTCACGGTGGAGGACTACCGGCGGAAGTCGCGCCGGGTCCTGCCCGCCGTGCTCTACGACCACCTCGAAGGGGGCGCCGGTGATGAGTCCCTGCTGGCGCGCAACCGCGACAGTCTGACCGCGGTCCGGCTCCGCCCCCGCTACCTGCGCGACGTGTCCGTGCGCGACCAGCGGACGACGCTGTTCGGGCGCCAGCACTCCGCACCGCTGGCCATCGCCCCGACGGGGCTCAACGGTGCGATCCGCCCCGGCGGCGACGTCTTCCTCGCGCGAGCAGCGGCACGCGCGGGCATCCCCTTCGTGCTCTCCACCCCCGCGCAGAACACCATCGAAGAGGTCTCTCGCGAGGCGGACGGGGATCTGTGGTTCCAGCTCTACGTGGTCGAACGGGGTCTGGCCGAGGAGCTGGTCGCTCGGGCACTCGCCGCCGGATACAGCACGCTGGTCCTCACCGTGGACGTGCCCGTCAACGGCCTGCGTCACCGCGATCGTCGCAACGGCTTCGGCCTCCCGTTGCGGATGACCCCACGCATCCTCCTCGATGGCGCCAGGCATCCTGGGTGGAGCACACGCTTCCTCCGCTCGGGCATGCCCGAGCTCGCGAACCTCACGGCCTCGGCGGCAACCGGTACCGATGCCGCGCACGCGCTGCTGCGTCGGCAGCTGGACGCGAGCTTCACCTGGCGAGATCTCGCCTGGCTACGGAGGCTCTGGCCGCACGACCTCCTCGTCAAGGGCGTTCTCCATCCCGACGACGCCGCGCGTGCGGTCGATTGCGGTGCTGACGGCATCATCGTGTCCAACCACGGCGGCCGTCAGTTGGGCGAGGGCCCGAGCACCATGGAGGTGTTGCCGGGCGTTCTCGCGAAGGTGGACAGCCCTGTCCTCGTCGACAGCGGATTCCGAACCGGGGCCGACATCGTCAAGGCCGTCTGTCTGGGGGCCTCCGCCGTCCTGATCGGACGCGCGGCGCTGTACGGACTGGCTGCCGGGGGTGAAGCGGGCGTCGACGCCGTGCTGGACATCCTGAGGACCGAGATCGACACCACGATGTCCTTGATCGGTGCCACTCGGATCGCGGACCTGGACCGCACCTACGTCCAGCTCCCCGCATCGTGGCACTGATCGCCGTGGACCCTCTGCTCGGGCTCCGGCACATCTGCGTCTCACAGTCCCCGACTCCCGTCCCGGCACGCACCTCGACGTGCCCCGGCGCACTGGTCGAGCCCGTCCGGTCCCGTCACCGGGCGGTCCAGTGAGGCGTGCGCGCCGCCGGTGAGGTCCCCGTACCAGTACGAGTGCCCGCGCCGGGGCGGGCAGCAGGGCTGCAGGGCCGGCTGCGACAGCCGACTGTCCTGCGGTCGGGCTACCTGCGCGGGCGTCCTGAGGGCGGCCTGTGAGACGACGACGGCCCGGACGAGGACGGCGATGACTGCGGCGACAGCGGGCTCGAGTGGGGAGGGCCGTCGTCGATCCCGGGTGCGACGGTGGCCGAGCTGACGAGCCCCGCGTGCGTCTGCGGCGAGCTACCCGGCGCGCTGGTCGGCGTGGACGTCGTCATCGGCCTGAGCGCGGACCGAGGCTCCGTTCACGTGAGGACACGGATCGGGCGTCCGGCGATGAAGGCGGCCACATCCTCCACGGCCTCGCGGAAGAAGATGTCGTACGTCTTCTCCGTGACGTATCCGAGGTGCGGCGTGAGGACGGTCCTCGGGGCGCTGCGGAGCGGATGGCTCAGCTCCAGCGGCTCCGTGTCGAACACGTCGAGTCCGGCACCAGCGATGCCGGAGCTGCCCAGTGCACCCAGGAGAGCCGCCTCGTCGACGATCGGCCCGCGAGCGGTGTTGATCAGGATCGCGGAGCGCTTCATCTGCTCCAGCTCCTCGCGGCCGACGATCCCACGAGTGCGGTCGGACAGCACGAGGTGGATGGTGAGGACGTCGGCGGTCGCGAACAGTTCGTCCTTGTCGACCCGGCGGACGCCGACCTCGGCGCTCCGTTCGTCGCTGAGGTTCTGGCTCCAGGCGATGACGTCCATGTCGAACGCCTGGCCGATCCTGGCGACACGCTCCCCCAGCCGGCCGAGACCGAGGACGCCCAGAGTTGCTCCGGCCAGGTCGGTACCGACGGTCCCCTGCCAGCCGCCGGCGCGGATCGAGGCGTGCTCCTGCGGAACGTGGCGGGCGACCGCGAGGACCAGTGCCCACGTCAGCTCGACCGGGCCTGCCGCATGCGAGGCCGTGCCACAGACGGTGATCCCGCGTTCGGCCGCCGCGGTGACGTCGATGGAGGCGTTGCGCCTGCCGGTGGTGACGAGCAGACGGAGGTTGGGGAGCCTGTCGATCAGGGCGCGGGGGAACGGCGTCCGCTCGCGCATGGCGACGACGACGTCGAAGGGGGTCAGCCGATCGACCAGGGCGTCCTCGTCGCCGAGATGGTCGGAGAACTCGACCGCGTCGACCGGCCCCGGTACCAGGGACCAGTCGGCGAAGCGGGCGGCGGCCGACTGGTAGTCGTCGAGCACGGCGACGTGATGCATGCGCCGGTTCTACACGGAGGCGCTCCGCGCGGCTCGCGATCACTGCGAAGGGCGGGATCGCCCTCGCCGCGGCCTCAGAAGCGGTACGTCGTCTGGCCGTGCCCGTCGCCGAAGGCGATGACCTTGTGCGGAGCCACCCGGTACACCCGTGCGCCGCCCTCGGTGCTCGCCCCGGAGTCGCTGATCTCCACGAACTCCTGGCCGCGGACGGCGAACTCCCAGTCGTCGCCGTACTTGGCGAACCACGCGGTCGCCAGTGTCCGCAGCGCCTCGGCATCCGTCACGCGCACCGCGGTGCCCTCGACCACGACGTCCTTCCCCCTGTTCCAGCCGTTGGCGCCCGTGCTCCCGGTCGTCACCGCCACGTGCGGGTTGGCGTCGAGGTTGCGCTGCTTCTGCTCGTCAGGGCCCGTGCAGAACGCAAAGGCGCCGTCCTGCCAGACGCCCACGAGCGGTACCGCATGCGGACGCCCGTCCGCACGGACGGTGATGATCCAGTAGAGCTGCGCGTCCATCAGGAAGCGCTCGATGACGCCCCACGGGGGCGGGGTCGCCGACGGATCGCCGTACCTGGGGTCGATCACTCCGGTCGTCATGCCTCATTCGACCGGGTGCGAGGCCGCGACTCATCGCCAGTGGCGTGCCACTGGCAGCGGGAGGACGACATCGGCTGCGCCGAAGGCCCGCTACGTCCTCGCCTCGTCGGTCAGCGGTGGGTCACGTCGACGACGCGATCAGGGTCGCCGGCCCGGTCCACGAACCTCCCCGCCGTCGACGAGTTGATCCGCCGGATCGTGACGGAGGCGGACAGCTCGATCAGGTCGTTGGTGGCTCGCTCGACCAGCCTCGCCGTGGAGGCGGCCGTCCGGTCGCTGCATCGCCGGCTGCAGGTGCGGTCACGCGACGACATGACCAGGCGGCGGCGGGGCCATCGCGACGACGACCTTGCCGCGCAGCTGTCCGGAGCCGGCGTGCTCGAGACCGGAGGCGACGTCCTCCAGCGTCACGACGCGGTCGAGAGGGACGCGCAGGCGGCCGGTGTCGACGAGGTGGGCGAGGTGGGCGAGGTCGACCGGTGACCGCCGCGTCGCGACGGCCGTTGCGCGCGGTCCGCCGCCCGGGCGCAGGCCGCGCACCGTGTCGGGAGACAGCGGCCGGGTGGACACCAGGACACCGTGGGACGTCAGTGCGGTCCGCACCGCGGTGAACCGCAGCGCTCCGGGTGCGTCGAGCACGACGTCCCACCGCTGCCTCCCGGCGAGGACGTCGTCCCGACGGCGGTCGAGGACGACGTGGGCGCCGAGGTCGCGGACGAAGTCCGCACGGTCGTCGTCGGCGACGGCGGTGACGTGGGCCCCGGCGAGCCGGGCGAGCTGTACGGCGTAGGCACCGATCCCCCCGGCCGCCCCGACGACGAGGACCCGCGGGGCGGACCGTGCGGGCAGCGCGGCCCGGCCGTGCAGCGCTTGCAGCGCGGTCAGTCCGGCGAGGGGGATCCCCGCCGCCTGCCGGAGATCGACCGTGCGGGGTGCCCGGGCGATGCGGTGCTGGGGGAGGAGGACCAGCTCGGCCATCCCGCCGCCGGTGTGACCGATGAGAGCCATGACGCGGTCACCGACGCTGAAGCCGGTGACCGTCGGCCCGCACGCCAGGACCTCACCGGCGACGTCGAAGCCAGGGGCGGCGCGGCCGCCGCTCGACGCCCGGAACAGCCGACCTCCGTGCAGCAGTCCGAGGTCGGTGCCGTTGATGCTCGACGCGGCGACCCGTACGAGCACCTGGCTGCCGGCCGGTGGCGCAGGCGCGGGCACCTCGGCGACGCGGGGTGCCACCGTCTGGCCGGTGCGGACGAGTCGCACGGCCCGCATCGGGCGGGGGCCGGTCACCGCCCGGCGACCAGCGGCGCCTGCCCGACGTAGTCGGGCCGGTCCAGCAGGTCGGCGAGGAAGGCGGCGAGGTCGGCCCGGGTGATCGACGTGCGGCGCGGGGAGTGGGTGGCGGAGTGCTCGACCCTCCCCGTCGGCGGTCCGTCGACCAGGCGCGGTGCCCGTACGAGTGTCCAGTCCAGGCCGCTGGCCGCCCACGTCTCCTGCTCGAGTGCCTTGTCCTCGACGGTCCGTCCGCCGAGCCGTTGCAGCAAGGCGGAGATGGCGCGATCGCGCCGGGACTTGTGGTCGCCGGGGACGTCGATGCCCGCTCCACTGACGCCGACGAACCGCCGGACGCCCGCCTTCCGCATCGCGGCGACGAGCAGTGGTGCGACGTCGCGGTGCAACGTGTGGTCGCCTCGGTGCGGCCCGAGTGCGGACACCACCGCGTCACCACCGCTGACCACGGCGCTCAGGGCGTCGGGGTCGCGGGCGTCTCCTGCCACCCAGGTCGCGGCGTCGGGTCCAGCTGCCCGGCGGGTCCTGGTCAGCGCGACGACGGTGTGGCCGCGCCGCAGGAGTTCCTCGACCAGCAGCCGGCCGGTCGCCCCCGTCGCTCCGAGCACGGCGATCCGCACGACCGCAGCTCCTCTCCGTGATCCTGATCCGTCATGTGTACCCTACACATGTGGAGGGGGTGGAGCGAGTGGACCTGGAGCTGCTCGACGACGCGCTCGTCCGACTCCGCCGGCTGTGGACGGCCTCGCGCGCCCATGTCACCGACGACCTCGGCCGGCGCGTGGAGATGTCCAGCGTGCTGGTGGTGGAGGCCTGTGCCCGAGCGGAGGCGGACGCCGTCGAGGTGACGGTCGGTGACGTGGCTGCCTTCCTCGACGTGGAACCGTCCACCGCGAGCCGTCTGGTCGAACGGACGGCGGCCGCGGGGCTGGTCCGTCGCGATGCCTCGACGGTGAACGGGCGCCGGGCCGCGCTCCGTCTCACCGACGCCGGCCGCGCACTGCGCGCCCGGGCGACGGCCGCCCGCCTCGGCTGGCTGAGCGGGGTGGTCGCGGACTGGTCGGCCGCGGACCTGTACCTCCTCGGCTCGGCGCTGGCGCGCTTCGCCGATGCGGTCGCTGCGAGCCCGCCCGCCGCAGGGCGTGGACGGGGGACGTCGTCACAGCCCGGGCAGGACAGCACGTCTGGGAGGACCGTGCAGGAGTAGGGCCCGGTCCACGGGTCGAGCGCTACCGGTGCCGGCGCCCGGCCGTCTGGCGGTGGGTCCGCCTACCACGGGATGCGGTGGCCGTCGCGGAAGAAGCCCCCGGTCGGTCCGTCGTCGGGTAGGTCGAGGGCGTGCAGGACGCTCGCCGCACCCTGTTCGACCGGTCGCCCACCTGGGCCGCCCATGTCGGTGGCCACCCAGCCGGGACAGACGGCGTTGACCGGGACGCCGCGCCCGCGGAGGTCGGCGGCGAGCTTGACGGTGAGCACGTCCAGCGCGGCCTCGGACACCGAGTACGCCCGGACGCCGCCGCTGCCGCCGGTCTCCCCGAAGGACCCCGCGCCGCTGGAGACGTTGACGATCCGCCCGCCTCGGCGCAGCAGGGGGCCAGTGCGATCGCCGTCCGCCACGGCCCGACGGTGTTGACGGCCAGCGCCTCCTGCACCACCCGCAGGTCCGCCCCCACGGCCGACTGCCCGGTGTCGTAGTGAGCGCCGGCGTCGTTGACCAGGGCGTCCCGGGAGCCGAGCACGGTGCGCACTCCACGCCGGGCCAGCACGCGGACCACCTCCAGGCCGATGCCCCGGTCGGCACCGGTGACGACGACGAGGCTGCCCGCGCCCGGCGCGCTCACGAGTGGCTGTCCGGGACCAGCGCGCCCAGTAGCCGTGACCACTCGACGGGCCGCTCGCGGTCGCCGTCGAAGACGTCGACGGTCATGCGCAGGGCCTGCTCACCTCGGCCGCGTGCCCGGGTCACCGGCCGTCTCGGGACGGGCCTGAGCGGCTCACGGCTTGACGCCGAAGCGATCGGCGAGATCCGCAACGCGGTCCCAGTGGAAGGTCACGCCGTACCGGGCGTGGTGCGCTTCGAGGGCCTCACGTCGCTCCCGTTCGCTCATCGCGGAGTCCGCGAAGATGGCGCCGGCCTCGTCGTAGTAGCGGGCGAACGTCGCCGGCACGTGCAGTTCCATCACCCGTGCGGGCTCCGTACCGGAGTTCCAGAAGGCGTGCGGCACGCCGCGAGGCTTGATCACGTAGCTGCCGGCCGCAGCTGTGACGATGTCCTCACCCACCTGGAACACCACCTCTCCGGAGACGACGTAGGAGCACTCGTCTTCACGGGTGTGGGTGTGCGGCGGAACGAGCTCACCCGGGGAGACGCGGCCCTCCATGATGAGCAGACGACCGTCGAAACACCCGTCGTCGACCTTGTGGACCAGGTCCATCCCGTGCACTCGTGCGCCCTCGTCGGGCCGGATGATGATCCGGCAGCCAGGGTCCTGGCTCATCGTCGCCCCCGTCCCGGGCTCGTCCCCGTCCCGACGGGATGGGAGCCGAGATCGTGGGACTCGGCCTCTCCGCCGGTGACCGCACACCGTCCCAGACGACCAGCGGCCACGCCGGCACCGACGTCCACGCCATGGGCCCCACGAGCCCGTCGACCGCGCCGTGTAGACGTCCGTGCACCTGCCGTGGCCGGTTCTCCAGCGCGGACACATGACGGCGAACCGCAACGGTCGTGCTGTTCCTCCAGTTGCCGGGTCCAGTGGGCGCGGAGCGCCTCGATGGCCGAGCGGGGGAGGCGCACGTCCGGCGGGAGCCGTCGCTCTCGGTTTCGTCGGGCTGCAGCCCTCTGGAGGTCCGGGAGAGGGTCCAGCGGATCCGCAGCAGCCCGGCGTCGTCGAGGGTCCGGGTCGGCTCCTGGGAGGCACGTGGCGCTGTACTCCCTTGTCCCAGATCCCCGACACGATGAGTCTGGGGGTATGCGGGCGCTGTTCGTCGCGTCTCCGATGGTGGGCCACGTGCTGCCACTGGTCCCGCTCGCTCTGGCGTTCCGGGATGCCGGTCACGACGTCCTCTTCGCCACTGCCGAGGACGGCGTCGACGCGGCACGCAAGGTGGGTGTTGCGGTCCAGGACGTCGCCCCGGGCCTGAACGTGCAGCGGACCTTCCTGCGTGCTCTGCTGCCGCACCCGCTGCGGATGCGGCGCGTCTTGGCCGGGCAGGACGGCACGTCCTCACTCGGCTACACGTTCGCCCCTCTGGCCGAGCGCATGACCGAACGCACGGTGGCCCTCGTCGATGGTTGGCGGCCGGAGCTGGTGCTGCACGAGGGGCTGGCGCCGCTGGGTGCGCTGGTGGCGGCGCGCCTCGGGGTGCCGTCGGTCTTCGTCGACGCGCTGCTCTTCGACTGCCGCGAGCTCTTCTCCGCGGTCACACCTCGCCTGGGCGGACTGGCCCGCCGGTACGGCCTCGACACGATCCCCGAACCAGCAGACGCGGTGGTCGCCATCCCACCGAGCGTGGTCGGCGAGCGGCGTGGCCGGTCCATGCGGTACGTGCCCGCAACGGTGCGGGGCGACGGGACCACGAGTCTTCCCACGTCCGGCAGACGGCCCGTCGTGCTGGTCAGCCGGTCCACGGTGGCCGACCCCCGACCCGACCGGATGATGGCCCGCGTGGTGGCGGCGGCCAGGGGCACCGAGGTCGACGTCGTCCTCGTGCGCCCCGATCGTGGCGTCGCCCGTGGTCCCCTGCCGGCGAACGTCACGATCACGGGCTGGGTGCCGTTCGCCGACGTCCTCCCTGGCGTCGCGGGCCTGGTCCACCACGGGGGTGCGGGCTCGGTGATGAGCGCACTGGCCGCCGGCGTGCCGCAGGTCGTGGTGCCCGGCGCCGGTGACCGCACCGTGCACGCACGGCTGATCGCCGCTCGGGGCGCCGGGCTCGCCGTGCCCGCGAAGGAGATCACCACCGCGACGCTCGAACAGTTGGTCGGCGATCCCGTCCTGAGATGGAAGGCGCAGGAGGTGGCGGCGGAGATCGCAGCGATGCCCCCACCCGCCGACCTGGTCGAGCCGCTCGTCGCGCTGGCCTGCCGGCAGCCGCCGTGAAGCAGGTCTGACTGCGAAGGGGGAGGGGGCAAGCCGCCAGCAGCCGACCACGTCCGCCGAGAACGCCAGGACGTGGATCCCGTTCCGGTGGACGCCGCCTCGTCGAGATGCGGAGCGAGTCCGGTCGATGTCCGCAGCCGGTCCGCAGGACGGTGTGCCATCTGGAGGCGGACCAGGGCCGTCCAGAGATCCGGAACGGCCCCTGAGGGCTCCCGGAACGGGTCGACGCCAGGAAGCCGCCCGTCGCCTGCCGCTTCCAGCACCAGTCCGCTCACGCGCCGGACGTGGGCCGTGAGCGGCCCCGGGAACCCGGCGGGTCGAGTTCTTCGAGGCGGTCGTGCGCCGACGGTTCAGCGAGACGGTGGGTGCAGTGCCTGGAACTCCTCGATCAGGGCGGACATCTGTGGTCCCAACTCGACCTGGGTGAGGAGGATGCCGACCGTTCCGTCCGGATCGACGAAGAAGTCGGTCCCCTGGCCGCCGGACCAGCCATACCGGCCGCGCTGTGGTCCCTGTGTTCGCACTCCGACGCCGAACCCCCAGCCCATCCCCTCCCAGAAGCCGGGGAAGAAGCTCTCCGGCGTCTTGTTCCCGGCCGGCACCTGATCGCTGGTCATCTGCCGCAGGTGGTCCGCCGAGACCATCGGCTCTCCGTCGACCCGGCCGCCGGCGGCGAGCATCCGGGCGAAGCGGTGGAAGTCACGCGCGGTGCAGACCAGCTCGCCGTGGCTGACGTCGAAGGGTGCTGGTCCGGCGTAGAAGCCACCGCCGGCAGGCTCGGTCTCGACCAGACCGTCCTCGCCGTGGCGGTAGGCCGCGGGCAACCGGTGGAGCTCGTCCTCGGGCACCCACGAGGCGGTGTCGGTCATCCCGAGCGGTCCGACGAGGTCCTCGGCCAGGTGCTGCCCGAGCGACCGACCGGTCAGTCGGGTGATGAGGATCCCGAGCAGGCCGAACGAGTGGTGGTACCGCCACCCTTCTCCCGGTTGGAAGGCGAGCGGGAGCTCGGTGAGTCGAGCGAGCCACTCCTCGGCACCCAGGATCACGGGCTCCGGACCGGCTTCGGTGCCGTTGTCGGCCATCGCTCGCTGCAGCGGGGAGTCGACGAGCGCCATCCCGTAGCCCGAGGCATTCGTCAGCAGGTGGCGCAGGGTGATGGAGCGGTGGGCCGGCACGGTGTCGCCGAGCTCGGCCGTGGGGCTGGACAGGACGCAGCGGTCCGCGAGCTCGGGCAGCCACTCCTCCAGCCCCTGGTCGAGCCCGAGTCGGCCCGTCTCCACCAGGCGCAGCGCAGCGACCGAGGTGATCGGCTTGGTCATCGACTGGATGCGCATGATCGCGTCCTCGCGCATCGGACCGCCCCCCACGGCGGCCACGCCGGCGGTCACCACCGGCGCGTCATCGGAGCCGAGCAGCGCAACCGCGCCCGGTACGGTGCCGGCCTCGACGTGACGCCCCAGCAGCTCCTCCACGGTGGTCCCCACCCCGACGACCCTGCCACGGGCAGATCCGACAGCCCAGGGGTGCAGGGAGGTCAGCGTGGGACGGCGTCGGCGCGGTCGAACCCGTGGTGCGCGGCGGTGCCGCGGCAGCGCTGCCGACGCCGGACTCGACACGCCCGCGGCTTGCGACGGGCGATGAGCGCGAGACCGCGTCCAGCCTGTTGCGCGACCGCGGCGGGGATCGTCGGCGTTGCGGGCTGTCGCGCGGTCAGGAGCTGGGGGCTGCTCCGCCGGGGCGGATGGGGGTGTTCTGTCCCGCGGCCAACCACCACTCCTCGCCCCGGCGCACCAGCACGTACAGCGCCATCTCCGAGAAGGGCTGGGCGTCGGCGGCCGACGGTGGGAGGGGCGCTCCGTCGTCGTCCAGGGTCCGGCGGGCCACGTGCGCGAGGACGAGGTCGGCGGAGGGCGCGAGGACGCTGACGACCTCGTAGCGCGACGCCGGCCCACCGACGCCGGCGGCCTGCAGCCGCCGGTGGATGGCGTGCAGCGGCTCGTAGCCGTGGACGGCGGCGCCGAACGGGCCGCCCCAGGCGACGTCCTCGGCGAAGTGCCGGTTGTAGACGACGGCGTCGTGCTGGTCGATGCCCTGCTGGAGCTCGGCGACGAAGCCGTCGACGACGCGCAGGGCCTCGGCGTCGGGGAGGGCAGGTGGCGAGCCGAGCGTGGGACGGCGCTCGGGAGATCGGGTGTCGGACACGGTGACTCCTCTGTGGTGGTGGGGATGGTTCAGCGCCGGAACGGGCGCTCGCGCCGCGCGGTGCGCAGGGTCTCCGCCCACCAGGTCAGCTCGCGCACCGCCTCGTCGAACGCCGGTGTGACACCGTCCGGCGGCGCGAAGGCCCCGCTGTCGACGTCGTTCCACGGCGCTCGCAGGCCGACGACGCGCCGGGTGGTGACCACGGACAACTCGGCGAGGACGCCGCGCAGGTGCTCGGTGGCCAGCAGCCCGCCCTGGACGCCGTAGGACAGCACGGTCGCCGTCTTGAACATCCACTCGGCGTAGTGCCAGTCGATCGCGCGTTTGAGGGCCGCGGGGTAGCTGTGGTTGTGCTCGGGGGTGACGACGACGTAGGCGTCGGCGCGGTCGATGCGGTCGGCCAGGGGGGAGCGAGGCCCGCCGCCGGGCTGCAGCAGCGCGTCGTCGGGCAGGACGACGTCGGCGAGGTCGACGAGGGCGGCCTCCGCACCGGTGGACGCGACCCGCTCCGCCGCCCACTCGCCCAGGGTCAGGCCGACGCGCTCGGTGCGCGTGCTGGCGACGAGGACGGCGATCCGGAGGGGCTGGTCGCGCTCGGCGGCCCGGCTCACCGTGGGTGGAGTGGTCATGCGGCCACCCTCCGCGTTGAACGTATGTTGAGGTCAAGCGGAGACTGGTGTGGTGACCACCACCGCCACTCCCACCGCCTCCCGTGACAGCCCGTTCACCGTCAGCGACGTCGCCACCGCCAGCGGGGTCGCGCCCTCGGCGGTGCGCTTCTACGAGAAGCACGGCCTGGTCACCGCCGTCCGCACGGCCGGCGATCAGCGGCGCTTCGACGACAGTGCGGCGTGCCGCATCAAGGTGGCGAAGGTGGCGCAGCGGGTCGGGCTGACCGTGCGGGAGATCGCCGACGTCTTCGCCGCGCTGCCGGCCGACCCGCAGCCGGAGGACTGGGGGCGTGTCGCGGACGTCCTGGTCGCCGAGGCCGAGGCGCGCACCGCGGCACTGCGGAGCCACCTCGGCGAGATGCGGTCGGGTGCCAAGCTGTGCGACATCGACGAGCGCCGGGAGAGCCCGGCCCGCTGACGACGTCGACCACCCGTCGGACTCGGCCTTCCCCGGAGGGGTCCGGGCAGCTCGTCGGGAGCGTTCCCGGCCAGCACCGCCCGCGACGCGGAGCCGGCCGGCGCGGGTGCGGCCAGCCGCAACGAGCCGCCGGCGTCGGCGACGACGATGGCCGGCAGAAGTGGGCGTGGTCGGAGCCGGAGTCGACGAGGACACGATCCCAGGCCTGGCCACACACGTCCTCGCGGCGGCTGACGAGATCCCGCACCGCCACGGCCACCCCGAGCGCGGCTGGCGGGGCGGCGCGGAGCCCGTCGCGTGCTCAGCCGTCGCTGAGGCCGGCGATGGGCTGCCCGCCTGCGTCGCACGGTCCTCCTGCGGACGGCGAACCCGAGGCCGCCCTCGGGCCGGGGTGGCGGGCGCTGAGCCGGTGAACCGGCGTGGACGGGCGAGTCAGGCGTCGATCCGGAGGTCGCTGAGCGGCTTCGAGCAGCAGATGAGCAGCTTGTCCTGCGCGATCTCGCGCGGCCGGATCCCGCCCTGGTGCTGCATGTCCACGGTGCCGGAGAGGATGGTCGTCTTGCAGGTGCCACACATGCCCTGGCCGCAGGACGAGGCAGGGGTCAACCCGGCCTCGCACGCCGCGTCCAGGACGTTCTCGTCGGCACCGCAGCGGAACGTGCGACCGCTACGGACGAACTCGACGGTGAAGGCGACGGTCCGCCCTCCAGCGCTCGGCGGTCGGGACTCGTCCGCGCCATCGGTGTCCACGCGCGCCGGCGGCTCCTCGACCGGGAGGTCCTCGAAGGAGAAGGACTCCTCGTGGTAACGCGCCATGTCGAAGCCCGCCGCGACGAGCATCCGGCGGACCGCGGCCATGTACGGGGCGGGTCCGCAGCAGAACACGGCGCGCTCGTGGAGGTCGGGCGCGAGCACCCGCAGCATCTCGCCGCTCAGGAAGCCGCGCAGCCCGACCCACGGCTCCCGGGGGGAGTCCCGTTCGCAGACGTGGGCGACGCGGATGGTCGGCGCCGCGCTCGCCATCACGTCGAGCTCACGCCGGAAGATGATGTCGGACGGCGTCCGCGCACTGTGCACGAACAGGACGTCGGTGTGCGAGCCGAGGTCGAACAGCGTGCGCGTCATGGACATGAGCGGGGTGATGCCGCTGCCTGCCGACAGGAACAGGTACTTGCCGGCCGGATGGCGGGCGGCCGAGAAGAGCCCGAACGGTCCGTCGGCCGAGATGCGCCGGCCGGGGCCCATGGTGTCGTGCAGCCAGGTGGAGACGAGCCCTCCGGGCTGTCGTTTGACCGTGATCCCGATCAGATGGGGCCGCGTCGGTGGCGTGGAGATCGTGTAGCACCGGTCGATCGCGCGGCCGCCGATCTGCAGTCGCAGGGTGATGAACTGGCCGGGGTCGTAGTGGAACAGCGCGGGGTGCTCCGACTCGAAGAGGAACGTCTTGACGTCGTGGGTGACGTCGAGGACCTGCCGGCACACCAGCGCGGAGTTGTCCGTCTCCCCCCAGACCGGCAGCGCGGACGGGTGGGCGGTCAGGCCGACGTGCCCACCAGCGGGGGACGGCGCCGGCGGGACGGCGGCCGGTACCGCCACGGGGCTGGGGGGCGCGGTCATCGTGGAGCCTCTCGACGTACTGGCTCGGCCACCGGTCTGCCGGCCGGCCACGGGCTGGGTGGGGAGGGTCGGGCGCAGGCCCGGGTCGGGCCGCCGCGTGGCAGGCACCGCACGGCGTCGGGCTCACAGGGCCCGGGCGTGTTCCCGCCGCCGGTGGAGTGCTGACTCGATGCGGCCGGCCGCGCGCGCCAGGTGGTCGGCCGCGTGTCGCGCCCGGCGCCCGTCGAGTCGCTGCGTGGGGCCGCTGACGGTGAGCACGCCGACGAGCTCGTCCGCCGCTCCGTGGATGCCCGTCGCGACGCCCGACAGGCCTTCTTCCGCCTCGTCGACGGAGAGGGCGTGCCCCTGCTCGCGGACGCGGCCGAGGTCGGCGCGCAGCTCGCCGGCCGTCGCGATCGTCGAGGGGGTGAGACGCACGAGCGGCTCGCCGAGGAAGCGCTCGAGCTGCTCCTCGTCGAACGTGGCGAGCAGCACCTTCCCGCTCGCGCTGGCGTGCAGCGGGAACCGTTGTCCGACCCAGGATCGCGGCCGCAGATGGTGCGGTGCGTCGACCTGGTGCACCAGGTCCAGCCCCCCGTCGGGGGCCACCACGCTCAGCGTCCCGGTCTCCCTGACCGCGGCCACCAGCTCACCGATGACCGGGCGGGCTGCTTCCAGGAGGAGCAGCCCTTCGTCGGTGTTCCGGGCGAGGCGCAGCAGTTCCGGCCCCAGCAGCACCCGGTCGTCACCCGCGACCCGGAGGAGGAAGCCCTCCTGCTCCAGCGTCTGGATCATCCGGAGCGCCGTGGCCCGCGGGAGCCCGGCAGCCCGGGCCAGCGACGAGACGTTCGCCCTGTCGTCGTCGGCGGTCGCGCGGAGCAGCGTGATCGCCTTCCTGACCGACTGGTTGAGCTTGGCTCCCTCGTCACCGGTCTTCGTGCGGCCACGAGGTCCCGGGCCCGGCAGGCCCGATGGCCTCGTCCGGCCTTCCGTCCCGTCCATGTCCCACCTCTGCGGTTCTGCGGCCTCGACGTCGATGTCCCTAGCGGGACAGGTGAGCGGCCAGCCGGGAGACGTACCAGGTGACGAAGGCCTCGACGTCCCCTTCGACCGTCGAGTACGGGCCCGGCCGGTAGCCGGGGTCCTCGACGCCCCTCTGGGTGCGGGCCACCAGGGTCCCGTCCTGCTGGTTCGTCGCCTGCCACACCCTGGTCAGGGTGGCCACGTCGTAGTCCACGCCCTCCTCCGCGCCCGGGTGGACCAGCCAGGTCGTCCGCAGGAGGGTCCGGTCCGGCGCGAGCGGCAGCACGGAGAACAGGACCGCGTGGTCGGCCAGCAGGTGGAACCACGAGTTCGGCTGCACGTGCAGGGACAGGTCACCGAACCGGTCCGTGGTCATGGACCCCATGAGCCTGGTGCACACCGACTCGCCGTTCGTGTTGAACGACTTGCCGGCACCGTCGAGCGGGGCGTGGGAGAGCTGGAACCCCGTGGCGCGGGTGTCGAGTTCCCGAGCTCCCTCGACGGGGAAGCCCTGCCGGACGCACGCCGACTGGAGCGTGGCAGCGGCCTCGTCGTAGCGCTGGTAGGCCGGCCGCAGCCGCGGCGGGACGTCCTCGGCCGAGTAGCCGAACAGGGGGAAGTAGGCGCTCACCAGCTCGGGGTGGCCGTCGCAGTGGTAGCACTCACGGTTGTTCTCCATGACGAGCTTCCAGTTGCCGGTCTCGACGATGTCGACCTGGTGCGCGACTTTCGCCTGGCGCAGCCCGTACGGGGCCAGGAAGGGCTCGACGCGCGCGGCGACCTCGTCGAAGTCGGCCGGTGGGTCATCGGCGAGGCACAGGAACACGAGACCGCCGATGCTGCGCACGTGGACCGGCCTGAGGCTGAAGCAGCTGCGGTCGAACGAGGCCGACTGGTTGTCGGCGTGGATCAGGCGACCGTCGACGCCGTAGGTCCAGTGGTGGTACGGGCAGACGAGGTTCCCCACGCTGCCCCGCGGCTCGTCGAGCAGCCGCGATCCCCGGTGCCGGCACACGTTGTGGAAGGCCCGCAGCTCTTCGTCGTCGTCCCGCACGACGATCACGGAGTAGCTGCCCACCGCGACGGTGAGGAAGTCGCCCGGTTCGGGGAGCTCCGCCTCTGCGGCCACGAAGAGCCAGTGCCCGGCGAAGATCGCGCTCACGTCCAGGTCGAAGACCTCCTGGCTCGTGTAGAAGGGCGCCTCCAGGCTGTAGCCGGGAACACGACTCTCCACCAGGTCGACCAGGTCGTGTCCGGTGGGGCGCTCGAGGTGCAAGGTCATGGTGCCTCTCCTGGACGGAGGGAGCGGGCTCGCTGATCGGTGCTGGTGCGTCGTCGACCTGCTCGGTCGTCGACCCGCCTGGTGACCACTGAGTGGATGGGCATGTCCACTGTGTGAGTGGTACCACGCTGTCCCGACGAGGGTCAAGGGCCCGGGGAGCCCGTCAGGCGCCGGACAGCTGCTCGTCGTCCGCTGCGTGGCTGAGCACCGCCACGCCGCCCTCCGTCACCGGGACCTGCGCCTCCAGCTCGACCCCGGACGCAGCGCGTCCCGGGTGCGGACGAGCCCGTGTTCGATGGGCATTGCGTCGACGAGACGACGGGCTCGGAGCCGCCGGCGGTCCACCCGCGCAGGCTGCGCGCCGTGGTCGTCCAACCGGACAGGAGGAGGCGCGGCCCTGTCGACGCACGCCGGTGGCTGGACTCGTCAGGTCGGTGTGTGTGACGCCGTCGGTTCGCGGGTGGGAGCGGCGACGCCGTTCTCGGGACCGGTCGGGGTCGGCTGCTGGGCCGAGTCCGGTTGCTGGACCGTGCCCGGTCGCATCTGCGCGACCACCGTGCGGACACCAGGCGGGACCGTGGTGACCACTGGCTCACTGCGCAGTTGCTTGAGCAGGCTGTAGCAGACACCGAGCATGACGACCAGGAACGGGACGCCGAACACGATGACCGTGGTCTGGATCGCGTCCAGACCTCCGGCGAGCAGCAGGGCGATCGCGACCGCGCCGATCATCGATCCCCACGTCACCACCAGCCAGGTCCGGGGGTGGAGCGAGCCGCCCTGGGAGAGCATCCCGAGCACCAGGGACGCCGCGTCGGCTCCGGCGACGTAGAACAGCATGATCAGGACGACGACGAGCACCGCGGTGAGAGTCGAGAAGGGCAACGCGTCGAGCATCGTGAACAGGGTGTTCTCGACTCCCGTGCCCAGCGACGCGGCCATGTCGGTGACGCCGGTGAGCTGGAACCGGATGGCGGTGCCGCCCATCACGACGAACCAGACGGTGCTGACGAGCGTCGGGACGATCAACACGCAGATCACGAACTCGCGGATGGTCCGCCCTCGAGAGATCCGGGCCATGAAGGTGCCCACGAACGGCGCCCACGACATCCACCACGCCCAGTAGAAGATGGTCCAGCCGGCGAGCCACTCGCGGCCACCGGAGGCGCCTGTGCGGAACGACATGGGCACGAACTGGGCCAGGTAACCGCCGAAGGACTCGACGAACGTGTTCATCAGGAAGATCGTCGGCCCGAAGGCGAACACGAAGACCAGTACCCCGACGGCCAACCCGGCGTTGATGTTCGCCATCCACTTGACGCCCCGCTCGGTCCCGCTGACCGCGGAGACCACGAACAGGGCGGTCAGCACGACGATGACCACGATGGAGACGGTGTTGCTCTTGGGGGCGTCGAAGACCCGCGTCAGCCCGCTGTTGATCTGGAGGGCGCCCAACCCCAGGGACGTGGCTGCCCCGAAGGTGGTGATGAACAGACCGAAGACGTCGACGGCCCGGCGGGCAGGGTGCGAGGGGTCCTTCCGCGGGAAGACGATCGAGCTGAGCAGGTTGGGCATGCCCTTGCGGAACGTCGCGTAGGCCAGGGCGAGCCCGACGACGCCGTACAGCGCCCACGGGTGCAGCCCCCAGTGGAAGATCGTGTACTCCATGCCCAGTTGGCTCGACTCCGCCGTCTCGGCTTCGGCGAGTCCCAGCGGCGGGGTGAGCAGGTGCGACAGCGGCTCGGCGACGCCCCAGAAGATCAGCCCGATGCCCATGCCGGTGGCGAACATCATCGAGATCCAGGAGACGGTGCTGAACTCCGGGCGCTCGTCGTCGCGACCCAACCGGATCCGCCCGTAGCGCGAGAGCGCGAGCAGCAGCATCAGCGCGACGAAGCCGACGGTCACGAGCACGTACACCCAGCCGGTGGCGTCGATCATCTTCGCCAGGACCGTCGAGGCCGCGGTGGCCAGCGAGGTCGGCGAGATCACACCCCACAGCACGAACGCCAGGGTCAGGGCGAGGCCGGCGATGAAGACGGTCCGGTCGACCGGCTGGTCCACGTCGGCGGCTCGCGGGTGCGTCCGGTCGTCATCGGGCGCGGCGTGGACGAAGTGCTGGGTGACGACGACCGTCTCCTCGACCGCCATGTCGCCCTCGGACGCTCGGGCGCCCATCCGGTGTTCGGGGTCGTCGGGGCTCATGAGACACCATCCGTTCCGCAGAGCGCTTCGGTCGCGCCAAACGAAACAGTGTGACCCAGACCACTGTCAACACTCGGCCGCTCTGCCCGGGCGGAGGCTCCGGCGCCCCCGCGCGCCGGGGCGCCGCATCGGTCGGCGACGGCCGCCCGGGTCGTCCTCGACCGCTCACGACCTCCCGGTCGGCCGCGACCTGCCGGCGGAGAGCTGTCCGAGCATGTAGGTGGCGGCCTCGTCGATCTTGACCCGCCACCGTTCCGCCGCGACCTCGCCGTCCCCGGCGTCGATGGCCTCGAAGATGGCGCGATCGTCACGCAGCATCGCATCGATCGGGTACGCGTAGTCCAGCCCCATCACAGCGATGAACATGCGCAGGTGGTCGGCCAGGATCTCGAGCATGGGCGCGATGCGCACCAGGCCCGAGGCCTCGGCAAGGGCGTTCTGGAAGGCGATGTCCGCCTCGCCGGTCCGGTGGGCGTCACCGGTCGAGGCACATCGTTCGAGCGCGTCCAGCGCGTCCTCGACCGACTGCCGCTCCTGCGGGGACCACCGGACGGCGGCTCGGATGACCAGGGTCCCGAGCGCACGCCGAGCGGCGTACGTCTCGACGACGTCGTTCGTCGTCAGGACGGGGACCACCGCCGCGTGCCCGGTCGTGATCGTGAGCAGGCCGTCCCTCTCCAGGAGCCGCATCGCCGTCCTGACCTGGGCTCGTGTCGTTCGCAGCCGACCCGCCAGGTACCGCTCGGTGACGCGGTCACCGGCGGCGAGCCGGCCCTCCGCGATGCCCTGGCGGATCGTCACGACGATCTCGTCGGCGAGCGCTCGTTCCGGTCCCAGGTGACGCACCGCGGCCCTGGCCGCAGGCCCGCGGCTCTCCCCTGCCGGGGTGGTGGGACGCACCCAGGTGAACGCGCGACGGGGCGTCCGCGCCCACGTGCGCAGTTCGTTCTCCAGCTGCAGTGCCGCAGCGGGGGAGAGGAGTGGCCCCCACTCGACGAAGAGGGGGAAGAGGGCCAGCCACTCGCCGACGTCCCGGCACACCCCCTGAACCGACACCTCGGCCGGCATGGGCGCCGCGTCGGACCCGATGGCCATCAGGGTCGCGTCCGGGTCGGCCGCGTCCAGCACCTCGTCCCAGAACGGCGTCACGTCGGCGGGGCGAGTCGCCGGGACCTCACGGCGGACCAGGTCGGACGCCAGGACCGTGCGCAGCACCCGTTGCACCGCAGGGCCGACGCGTGCCGGTGGGGCAGGGTCCTCCCGTCGGGTGACGGGCGTCAGCTGGAAGGCCAGGACGGCGTGCTCCGACGTCACCAGGAGGCCGAGCACCGCCGGCTGCCGCCCGGTCATCGCGCCGGTCAGGTCGTCGCTCAACGCGGTGCCGGACCGCATGGCCTCCCACGCACGCGCCACGAAGGACTGGCTGACGCCCAGGGCGTCAGCGATCGAGCGAGTGGACCACTTGGTGGTGGGCATCCAGAGCGGCGCGGTGAGGGCGGCGCGCCGCAACTCCTGTGTCGTCCGGCGTCGGCCGGCGGGCCGGCTCAGCTGGGCCGCCCCGCCGGTGCGGTAGCGCTGCGCCCACTTCGCGGCGGTCTGCCTGGTGACGCCGTGTTCCCGGGCAGCGCGTGCGGGCCCGGACGACAGCACGTCCTGCACCAGTCGTGCGCGCCGTCGCACCGCCTCGTCGACGTCCCGCGACAGGTCCTCGAGCTGTGGATCGCTCACCCGGCTCCTCGAAGGTCAGTGCACAGTATGACTCGGTGACTCACGGCCGGTCCGAGTCCGGGCACGGTACTACCGGGCCGAGGGACGCCGCTGCACGCTTCGTCCCGACGTGACCGAGGCCGCTGACAGCCTGTGCGACGGGCACCGTTCGTCGAGCAGGAACCGCGCGAGGGGCCGTCGACGTCGCGACCGTGCTGCCTCCTCCGATGAGGCAGGGAGCACGGAGCCAGGCCCGGAAGACGCCGTCGGCCGCCGCTGCTCCTGGAGGCACCCGTGCAGTCCGCAGACCCGTTGATGAGCCCCTTCACCCTCAAGCACGTCACGCTGCGCAACCGGATCGTGAGCACGTCCCACGAGCCCGCGTACAGCGAGGACGGGCTCCCGGGGGACCGGTACCGGGCCTACCACGTCGAGAAGGCGCGAGGTGGGGTCGGGCTCACGATGATCGGTGGCAGCGCCGTCGTCAGCCCGGAGAGTGCACCGGCGTTCGGCAACCTGCAGCTGTTCAAGGACGAAGCGGTCCCGCTGCTGCGTCGTCTCGCGGACGAGGTCCACGAGCACGGCGCCGCGGTCATGACCCAGCTGACCCACCTCGGCCACCGGACCAGCAACTACACCCACGACTGGCTCCCGGCGCTGTCGGTCAGTGCGCTTCGGGAATCGGCGCACCGGGCGTTCACGCGGCCGGCGGACAGGTGGGATCTCGACCGCATCGTCCGTGACTTCGCCGACGCGGCCGTGCGCTGCAAGGAGGGAGGACTGGACGGCATCGAGCTCATGGCGTACGGGCACCTGCTGGACGCCTTCTGGACACCGGCCCGCAACCGCCGCGACGACGAGTACGGGGGGTCGTTCGAGAACCGCATGCGCTTCCCGCTCCAGGTCGTCCGTGCCGTCCGCGCCGCCGTCGCTGAGGACTTCGTCGTCGGCGTGCGCATGACCTTCGACGAGGGACGCAGCGACCGTCTCCGGACCGACGAGGCCCTGCGGATCGCGCACGCACTGACCGGCGCGGGCATCGACTTCTTCAGCGTGATCAAGGGGTTCATCGACACGGACGCGGAGCTGGCACAGATGATCCCGCCGATGGGCACGCCGGCGGCGCCGCACCTCGCGTTCACCGGCTGGGTGAAGCAGAACGTCGACGTCCCGGTGATGCACGCCGCCAAGATCGGAGACGTGGCGACTGCGCGGTACGCCGTCACCGAGGGTCTCGTGGACCTGGTCGGGATGACCCGGGCGTTGATCGCGGACCCTCATCTGCCGAACAAGGTCGCAGCCCGGCAGACGGACCGGATCCGCCCGTGTGTGGGCGCCAACATGTGCATCGACGGCATCTACAGCTCCGGGGCGGCCTACTGCGCCCACAACCCGTCGACCGGCCGGGAACTACGCCTCCCGCACACGGTCCGCAGAGCGGCCGAGCAGAAGAGCGTCGCTGTCGTCGGCGGTGGACCCGCGGGACTGGAAGCTGCTCGGACCCTCGCCGAGCGGGGACACGCGGTCGTCCTCTTCGAGGCGAACCCGAGTCCGGGTGGCCAGATCGCACTCGCGGCGAAGTCCCCGCGGCGACGTGACCTGATCGGGATCGTCGACTGGCGGATCGAGGAGTGCAAGCGGCTCGGTGTCCACCTCGAGCTCAACCACCTCGTGGAACCGGACGAGCTCGCCAACGGGGACTTCGACGTCGTCGTGGTCGCGACCGGGGGTCTGCCCGACGTCGAGGTCGCCGAGGGCAGCCACCTCGCGATGGACTCCTGGGACGTCGTGTCGGGAGCGGTCAGGCCCACCGGCGACGTGGTCGTCTACGACGACCACGGAGGGCACCAGGCGCTCGACGCCGTCGAGATCATCGCGCCTGCCGCGGCCTCGGTGGAACTGGTCACCCCGGAGCGGACCATCTCACCCGACGTCGGTTCGCTGACGATGGCCGGCTACCTGCAGATGCTCGCGGAGCACGACGTGACGATGACGCCGGCCCACCGCCTGGTCCGTGTCGAACGATCCGACGGACGACTCAAGGCGACGTTCGCCGTGGACGGTGCCCGGCGGTCGATCGAGCGGTACGCCGACACGATCGTGATCGAGCACGGGACGCTGCCCGTCACCGACCTCTACGACGCACTGGTGGACGTGTCGATCAACGGCGGCGAGATCGACACCCGGGAGCTCCTGGCGTTGTCGCCCCAGTCGCCGACCCACGAGCCCGACGGCCGGTTCCGCATCTACCGGGTGGGCGATGCGGTGAGCAGTCGCAACATCCACGCGGCCGTGCTCGACTCCTTCCGCCTGTGCAGTGCGATCTGACCCTCCCTGTCAGCTCACCCGTCGGTCCGGGTAGGGAGGACGGAGGGCGCCAGGTCCCTCGGACGTGGGGCGCACGCCCCCCGTTGGTCGTCCGGGACGAGCCGGACGCCCGGCCTGGTGCCGCGTCGGGCCTGGCGCACCGCTGCGCTCCCCGGAACGGTCGTCCACAGGCCCCCGCGGACGTCCAGCGGGAACACTGCGTCGACTCGCCACGCGGCTCCCCGCGGCTCTGTGCCGAGCGATGCCCCGTGTTGTGCCTGGTGGGGTGTCGCGGCTTAGGTGAACGCGCTGTCCGCTCCCACCGGGCTGCTCCATGATCGCCACGAGACGGAGGAGAGCGCCTGTGAACAAGTCCGACCTCATCGCCAGGATGACCGAGCGGCTCAGCGGGGATCGCGCGACGGCCGTGGCTGCCGTCAACGGAGTGCTGGAGGAGATCGAGGGCAGCGTCGCCCGCGGTGAGCGGGTGTCGTTGAGCGGGTTCGGGACCTTCGACCGCCGCGAGCGGGCGCCACGTCTGGGTCGCAACCCGCGGACCGGGGAGGCGATCCGGGTGGGCGCGTCGGTGGTTCCTGTCTTCCGCGCCGGCACCGGGTTCAAGACCCTGCTCAGCCGAGCCGACGGCGTGTCGATGTCACCAGGGTCGGCTGCCGTCGAGGGCGGCCCGAGGGCCGAGGGCGAGAAGTCGCGGGCCGCCGCGTCCGGATCCCCTGCGGGGACGGTCGTGGTCGCCGCGGACGCAGCTGCGGACGGCAGGAAGAAGGCCGGCAAGAAGGCAGGCAAGAAGGCACGGGACCGGGCCGGCGAGAAGGGCGGCAAGAGCGCGCGCAAGGCGGCGAAGGGCAAGGCGGGGAAGAAGGCGGCCAAAGGCCTCCGCCGACCGCGAAGGCGCACCTCCTGCCGTTGCCCGGCAAGGTGCCGGCCATCGCCACCTGCAGCGCTCGGAGCGGTCCCAGCAGACAGCGGCATGATCGAGCGTTCCGCGCGACCGGGAACCCGTGGCGCTGAGGCGGGACCACGCGGCGGTGCGGCCGGCGGCGCTACTCCGGCATGGTGCCTGCGTTCCGCCGTGGGCGCTGGTCCGGGCAGGCCGTCGACGACGAGCTGCCCGAGGTCGTGGCCGTCGGCCGGCCACGTCCGCCACTCCTCGTCGTCGAGGGCGGCGTCCCAGGAGTGGATCAGCACGGCCGGCCTCCGTCGGTGCGGTCGGGGCGGGCGAGCAGCCGCCGGTGGACGGTGGCGTCGGGGCTGAGGGCGAGCAGGGCGTCGGCGAGGGCGTCGGCGGCAGCGGGGACCGCGTCGTCGGCGAGCGGGTCCAGGGCGTCGAGGATGAACACCGTGCTGGTGGTGGCGGTCGTGATGCGGGTGGGGGTGCACTGCCGCCAGTTCCAGCGGCGGCAGGTGACGCCGGCGTCGTCGCGCCAGACCACCTCGCCGGGCTCGGGGTGCTCGACGACGGGCTCGCCGCCGGCGGTGGTGTCGAAGGGCTCGGTGCCCTCGGCGCGCACCAGCCGCGGCGGCCCGGCGTAGGCGGCGCGGTCCTCCCCGCCGATGGGCAGCAGGTGGGCGACGGAGACGGCGTTGTAGACGTCGGTGATCCGGTCGATGCGCGGCAGCCCGTCCGGGTAGAGGCGGCGCAGGAGGGCCTCGACGCTGGGCCGGGTGCGCTGCGGTCTGGCGCCGAAGGCCCGGTAGGCGTCCCGCCAGGCGGCCAGCTCCGGCAGCTCCTCGGGCTTCCGCCCGCCGAGCCGCTCGCGCGCGGTGGCCTCCGCGGCGGCGAGGACCCGCTCGCTGGCCTCGTCGCTCTGACCGCCGCGCAGGCCGTCGGCGGTCAGCAGCACCGCGCGGTAGTCCGGCCGCAGCGCGACCACGGCGTCGTCGACGGTCGCCGCGGCCAGCCACCCCCGGGTATCGGTCACGCACGGCCTCCGGTGACGTGGGGCTGGAACACGGTGAGCGCGAAGCGGGCAGGCGTGGTCGCGTCGGCCGGGGAGGCGTAGCCGTGGGCGACGTCGCCGGCGAAGGCGGCGGAGTCGCCGGCCTGCAGCTGTTCGGTGCGGTCGCCGACGCGGAGGCCCACCACGCCGTCGAGGACGAGCAGGAGCTCACGGGTGCCGGCGCTGTGCGCCTCGCTGGTGTGCGCCTCGCCGGGCTGCAGGGTCCACTCCCACAGCTCGACGACGTCGGGCGGCTCGGTGCCGGCGACCAGCAGGGCCTGCCCGCCGTGCGGGCCGCGCCACAGCACCGGTGCCTGCCCGGCCGCGGTGACGGTCACCGCGCGGGGGCGCTCGACGTCGACGAGGACGGGCAGTCCGACGCCGAGCGCGTCGCTGATCCGCAGCAGGGTCGCGATGCTCGGGTTGCCCTCGCCGTGTTCGATGGTGATGAGCATCCGGCGGCTGACACCGGAGCGGTCGGCCAGCTCGTCGAGGGTCCAGCCCCGGGTGGTCCGGTGGTGCCGGACCCGCTGACCGATCAGCTCGTTGACCGCGACCACCTCGACCGTCATCCCCGCCGTCTCCCTTGCGTCGTCCCCGGATCCCCGGTCTACGCTGCCTCGGGCAGTGCAGCATAGTGCATCCGTACCTGGGAGTGGGGCTCGTGCAGGAGGACGACATGGCCGCCGGAGGGCTGCGGGTGGAGACCCGGTTGGCGGTGCTGGGCCGTCCTCGTGAGCCGGGACAGCCGCTCAACGTCCCGATCGTCCCGGCGTCGAACTTCCGGGCCGGAGCCAGCGGAACGGCCGGGCGGGAGTACTCCCGCGACGACGGGACGCCCGGCTGGGAGGCGCTCGAGGAGCTGATCGGCGACCTCGAGGGCGGTCCGGCGGTGTGCTTCTCCTCGGGGATGGCCGCCATCGCCGCCGTCCTGGAGCTGCTGCCCGTCGGCGCCCGCGTGGTCGCCCCCCGGGACAGCTACACCGGCCTGCGCGCCCTGCTCGGGGACGGCGCCGCGGCCGGTGGTCGCTGGGCCGTGCGGACCGTGGACGTGACCGACGCCGGTGCACTCCTCGCCGCGGTCGCCGACGCGGACCTGGTGTGGCTGGAGACCCCGAGCAACCCGCTGCTGGACGTCGTCGACATCGCCGCGGTCGCCACGGCGGCCCGTGCGGCCGGCGCGCTGGTCGCCGTCGACAACACCTTCGCCACCCCGCTGCTGCAGAACCCGCTGGCCCTCGGCGCGGACTTCGCGGTGCACAGCGCGACCAAGGCCATCGGCGGCCACTCCGACCTGCTCCTCGGCGCGGTGGTGGTCCGCCGCCCCGACGACAGCGCACGGCTGGTCCGCCGCCGCGAGGTCGCCGGCGCCACCCCGGGTGCGCTGGAGGCCTTCCTGGCGCTGCGCGGCGCCCGCACGCTCGCCGTGCGGCTGCGCCAGGCCCAGGAGTCCGCCGGCGAGCTCGCCCGCCGGCTGGCGGCGCACCCCGCGGTGGACCGGGTGCGCTACCCGGGCCTGCCCGGCGACCCGCACCACGCCCTCGCCGCCCGGCAGATGCGCGGGTCCGGGGCGGTGCTGAGCTTCGAGGTCGCCGACGCCGACGCCGACGCGGTCTGCGCGGGCGTCGGGGTCATCGCCTCCGCGACCAGCCTCGGGGGAGTGGAGTCCACCATCGAGCGGCGGGCGAAGCTGCCCGGCCAGGAGCACGTCCAGGCCGGCCTGGTCCGGCTCGGCGTCGGCTGCGAGCACGTCGAGGACCTGTGGGCCGACCTCGTCGCCGCGCTCGACACCGGAGCCACCGACCCCACCATCCGTTCGGACGTGCCCGTCAGGAGCCACCTGTGATCGACACCGACCTGCCCACCGCACCCGGGGTCAGCGCGCTGACCCGCGGCCTCGCCGCCTGCCTGGCCTCGGTCACCGAGGTGCCGGTCGCCGAGCTGCCACTCCCTCCGGGCAACCTGTCCTCGGCCGTCGGCGCCCTCCGCACCTGGCTGGCCGGGCGGGACTCCGGCCTGGTCCCCATCGCCGACCCCACGCGCTTCCAGTGGCCCGGCTGGTGGATCGCCGTCGTGCGGACCGCCGACACCGAGGTCGCCACGGTCGCCTTCGGTACGCCGCCGGGCATCGTGCTCAGCCCGCAGGACCCGGCCCTCCTGGGTCGGGCCACCGCCGACCTGGCCATCCCCGCCGCCTACGCCGTCGCCTCCCTGGACCCGGTCCTCCGGTCCGTCGCGGCCACGCCGGACCTGCACGGCACGGTGGAGGCGCTCGCGATCGCACCCGCCGCCGAAGCCGGGATGCAGGTGCTCGAGGTCGCCCGGGCGGCCGCCGGGCGCGGCCTCGAGGGTGACCGGTACGCCGCCCGAGCCGGCACCTTCACACCGCGCGGCGACACACGCCCCGGCTACGACCTGACCCTCATGGCCGCCGAGGTCCTCGACGAGCTCACCGCCGCCGGTGTCGCGATCGACTTCGCCACCACCCGGCGCAACGTCCTCACCCGTGGCATCGACGTCAACGCCCTGGTCGGCCGCACCTTCCGCATCGGCGACGTCGTGTGCGAGGGCCTCCGGCTGTGCGAGCCCTGCGTCCACCTCGACCGGCTCAGCGGGCCCGGCCTGCTGCGGCCACTCATCCACAGGGGCGGCCTGCGCGCCGACGTCCTCACCGACGGGGAGATCCGACTCGGAGCGCCGATCCACCTCGTGTGATCGCCGCTCGTGTGATCGCCGCGATCCGGGCGGGCCGTCATCGGTCTCGCCGCACTGCACGCGCAGGTCACCGGAGGAGTACGGGAGGACGGCGAGCGAGCCTCCCTCACGGTGCTCGCGGCGCCTGCTCCGCCGTACAGCTGCGCGTGCTCTGGCGGTCGCACGCCAGCCCGGCCACGACCGACCAGCAGACGACGGCGGATCGTGGCTGCGCCGGCGCTGGGGAGCGGTCCGTTGACGCGCTCGTCCACTCTTCACACACTCGTGTGCGCGGACCAGCCGCTCGACCGTGCACACCTGCGGCAGCACGTCCGTCAGCCCGGCCGACTCGCCTGCCGGTGCTCGCCCCGAGACGGCGGAGGAGAGCAGATGACCGTGATGACCGGCGTCCGGCTGCCCGGTGACAGCACCGTCGAGCACGTCACGGTCGGCGTGCCGGAGCCGGGGCACGGTCAGGTGCTGCTGCGGATGAAGGCGTCCTCGATCTGCGGGAGCGACATCCGGGCCATCTACCGCGAGCACCTGGGCGCCGGGCCGGAGGCCTATCAGGGCGTCATCGCCGGCCACGAGCCGTGCGGCCAGGTCGTCGCGGTCGGCCCCGGCGCCCGGCGGCTGCAGCCCGGCGACCGCGTGGTCGTCTACCACATCGCCGGCTGCGGCGTCTGCGAGGAGTGCCGCGCCGGCTACCTGATCGGCTGCACCTCACCGCTGCGCGCGGCGCACGGCTGGCAGCGCGACGGCGGGCACGCCGAGTACCTGCTGGCCGAGGAGGCGACCTGCATCCTGCTGCCCGAGCCGCTGTCCTACGTCGACGGCGCGCTCGTCTCGTGCGGCTTCGGCACCGCCTACGAGGGTCTGCTGCGGTTGGCGCTGTCCGGGCGGGACCGGCTGCTGATCACCGGGCTCGGGCCGGTCGGGCTGGCGGCCGCGATGCTCGGCCGGGCGCTGGGTGCGGGGCCGATCATCGCCACCGACGTCGCACCCGAGCGGCTGCGGATGGCCGAGGAGCTGGGCCTGGTCGACCACGCCGTCCCGGCCGACGAGCGGGCCACCGCCACCATCCGGGAGCTCACCGACGGCCGCGGCTGCGCGGCGAGCATCGACTGCTCCGGCAGCGGCGCGGCACGCCTGGTGGCCCTGGAGAACACCCGGACCTGGGGGCGCTGCGCGTTCGTCGGCGAGGGTGGGCAGATCTCCTTCCCGGTCTCCGAGCTGCTGATCCACAAGCAGATCACGCTGCACGGCTCCTGGGTGACGTCCCTGCGGCACATGGAGGAGCTGCTCGAGCACCTGGTGCGCTGGGACCTGCACCCCGAGCGCATCGTCACCCACCGGTTCACCCTCGACCAGGCGGACGAGGCCTACCGCGTCGCCGACCGAGGTACGGCGGGCAAGGTCTGCATCGTCTTCGCGTGACCCGATCCGTCCCGGGCAGGTCGCGTCGCGGGGATCACGCCCCCGACCCGGACGCCGGCCGTGCGTGGGCGCCGTCGGCGCGTCCGTGTGGACGAGGCCGCTCGGTCGGTGACCGGGTGCGCGACGGCAACGGGTCGTCGGCCCGGATGTGCAGGGACTCCGGCCGGGGACGGGGTGGTCCCCGGCCGGAGCCCGGGCGCTCAGTCCGGCTGCGCCTGCAGACCGGCCGCCTCGATGCCGGCGACGGCGGCGGCCTCGTCGTTGTCGGAGGTGTCCCCGGAGACGCCCACGGCGCCGAGCAGCGTCCCGGACTGGTCCCGGACGAGCACGCCGCCCGGGACCGGGACCAGGGAGCCCCCGACCGCCGCCGTCGCGGCGGCGATGAAGTACGGCTGCTGCTCGGCCCGCGCCATGAGGGCCCGGGAACCCAGGCCGAGCGCGATGGCTCCGTGGGCCTTGCCGAACGCGATCTCGAACCGCTTGGTGGACGAGCCGTCCTCACGCTCGGCGGCCACCACGTGGCCACCGGCGTCGAGGACGACGACGGTCAGCGGCTTGAAGCCCTCGTCGCGGGCGGCTGCCCGCGCTCCCTCGACGACGGTGCGGGCGGTCTGCAGGTCGATGGCCATGGCGGCTCCTCCTGGTCGGGTGCGGATGGTGGCGTCGGCGGACGGGACCCGGCTCAGGGTGCCGGGCTCGGTGCACGGTCCGCGACGACGGCCTCGCGGGCCTGTGACTCGTCGTCGCCGTCGGTCGCCTTGGCCCGCTGCCGCCACGTGGTCAGTGCCCGCTCGGTGTAGCCGTTCGGTTCCTGCCGCCCGGAGAAGACGAGGTCCAGTGCGGCCTGGAACGACGGGCTGCCGTCGAGGTCGGCACTCATCGGCCGGTAGCCCGGCTCGTCGGCGTTCTGCTCGTCGACCACCGCCGCCATCCGGGCGAAGGTCTCGCGCACCTGGCCCTCCTCGACGAGCCCGTGGTGCAGCCAGTTCGCGATCTGCTGACTGGAGATCCGCAGCGTCGCACGGTCCTCCATCAGGCCGACCCCCTCGAGGGTCGGGACGGTCGAGCAGCCGATCCCCAGCCCGACCCAGCGGACGACGTAGCCCAGGATGGACTGCGCGTTGGTCTCCAGCTCGTGGCGCTTCTCCTCCTCGGACAGGTCGGCGCCACCGTTCGGGAGCACGGGCGGCACGAGCAGGCCGCGCCGGTCGGCCAGCGGGCGGTTCCGGAGCTCCTCCTGCACCGCGAGCACGTCCGTCTCGAGGTAGTGCAGCGCGTGCAGCGTCGCCGCGGTCGGCGAGGGCACCCAGGCGGTGTTCGCCCCGGCCCTCGGGTGCCCGCCCTTCGTGTCGAGCATCTCGCGCATGGCCGCGGGCTTGGCCCACATGCCCTTGCCGATCTGCGCCTGCCCGGCGAACCCGGCACGCAGCGCCACGTCGACGTTGCGGTCCTCGTAGGTCGTCAGCCAGGTCTGCGAGCGCTGGTCGTCCTTGCGGACCACCGGGCCGGCCTCGAAGTCGGTGTGGATCTCGTCGCCGGTGCGGTCGAGGAAGCCGGTGTTGACGAAGATGACCCGGTCGGCCGCGCGGGCGATGCAGGCCTCGAGGTTGGTGGAGGTCCGCTTCTCCTCGTCCATGATCCCGATCTTGAGGGTCGTCGGCTCGAGGCCGAGCGCCTGCTCGACGGCGGCGAGCAGTTCCACCGACAGGGACACCTCGTCCGGGCCGTGCATCTTGGGCTTGACGATGTAGACGCTGCCGGTCCGGGTGTTGGTGAACCGGGACCGGCCGCGCAGGTCGTACAGCGCGGCCACCGCGGAGACGAGGGCGTCGAGGACCTCCTCGAGCAGCGGCTCCCCGTCCGCGGTGCGGACCGCGTCCAGGCGCATGTGGTGTCCCACGTTGCGCACGAGCAGCAGCGACCGGCCGGGCAGGGTCAGTTCCTCGCCGTCGGCCCCGACGTAGGTGCGGTCGCCGTGGACCTCGCGGGTCACGGTCCGCCCGCCCTTGCCGAACGTCGCCGTCAGCTCCCCGGTGCGCAGCCCCAGCCACGTCCGGTAGGCGCCGACCTTGTCCGGGCCGTCCACCGTGGCGACCGAGTCCTCCAGGTCCACGATGGTGCTCACCGCGGACTCCAGCACGGCGTCGGACACCCCGGCGTGGTGCTGGGCCCCCACCCGCGTCGACGGGTCGATCGTCAGCTCCAGGTGCAGGCCGTTCCGGCGCAGCAGCACCGCGGCCGGACGGTCGCCGTCCCCGGGTCGATGCCCGGCGAACTGCGCCGGGTCGGCCAGCCCGGTCCGCCCCGCGGACGTCTCGACGGCGAGCTCACCGGGCGAGGGCACCCGGTAGGCGACGACGTCGGCGTGGCTCCCCTCGGCCAGCGGGAAGAAGCGGTCGAGCAGGCGGTCGGCCTCGGCGATGACCTGCGCGCCGCGGCGCTCGTCGTAGCCCGGCGCCGGCTCGTGGTCCGACGGGAGGGCGTCGGTGCCGTAGAGGGCGTCGAACAGCGAGCCCCAGCGGGCGTTCGCGGCGTTCAGGGCGTACCGCGGCACGGTCGCCGGCACCACCAGCTGAGGGCCGGGCACCTCGGCGATCTCCCGGTCCACGCGCGTCACCCGGACCGTCGGGTCCTCCACCGGGAGCAGGTACCCGATCTCGGTGAGGAACGTCTCCAGTGCCCCGACGTCACCGGCCCCGTGCTCACGGTGCCAGTCGTCGATCTGCTGCTGCAGCTCGTCGCGGCGGCGCAGCAGCTGCCCGACCCGCCCGGCGAACCGCTCGTTCAGCTCGGCGAGGGTCGACCAGAACCACGCAGGCTCCCGGTCGAGCCCGGCCAGCAGCTCGTCGGCCACGAAATCGCGCAGTGCGGGGTCGACCTGCAGTCCACCGGTAGCGGTTGCGTCACTCACGATCTCCACCCTCGTCCTCGTCGTGTGCCGGGACCTCGTCCCGCTGTCGACGTACCCTGCCCGGCGCAGAGCGCGGTTGCACCTCCCCCAGGACGTCAACCCCTGGGACGACGACCACGACCGGAGCTGCTCGACGCCGGACACCCCTGAGGTCGTCCCTGTCGTCGCCGGCAGGCACTGCACACCAGGAGGATCGGACACCTGGTCGTGCACCGGAGGAGGACCGGAGGTCGTCGACAGAGGTCGCCGTCGCTGTCGTGGTACCCGATCCCTCCGCGGGTCGATCCCCACTCGTGCCGGATGGCGTCCCGTGAGGCCGGCGAGTCGGCCGGCTGAGCGTGACCCACCTGTCCGCCTCGTCACGCAACCGTGACGCAGAGTCCTGTCACGGGCTGACTGTGCGGAGAATCACTTTCGGCCCTTGTTCTGCGGCGGGAGCTCTGGTTCCCTCATGCGAAGTCGGTCTCGGATGACGCAACAGGATTGGGGAGTGTCATGGAGCAACCGCACGACGAGCAAGCCTCGCCCTCCCGCCGGATGAGCCAGTCGGAAGCCGGTGGGGCCGATCGGACGGCTCACAGCGGAGCCGCCGGGCCGGGGGAGGGGCCCTCGGTCGTCAAGGTCAAGGACGTGTCGGTGACGGGAACCCACCCGGCCATCGCGGAGCCGCCACCCTGCGTCGCCGATCGGCACTGGGCCGTGGACAGGGTGCTGTTCGCCGTCGCCGCGGTCATGGCGCTGGGCTTCGTCGTCTGGGGCTTCGCCACTCCCACGGGCCTGGGTACCGTCAGCGGTTCGGTCCTCAGCTGGGTCACCGGCAACCTCGGCTGGCTGTTCGTGCTCCTGGCGTCGGCGTTGGTGGTCTACGTCATCTGGCTGGCGGCCGGCAAGTACGGGCGCATCCCGCTGGGCCGCGACGACGAGCGCCCGGAGTTCCGCACGATCTCGTGGATCGCGATGATGTTCAGCGCCGGCATGGGCATCGGGCTGATGTTCTACGGCGTCGCCGAGCCGCTGTCGCACTACGTCTCCCCGCCGCCGATGACGGCCGAGGCCGGGTCGTCCCAGGCCATCGAGACGGCGATGGCGACCACGTTGTTCCACTGGACGCTGCACCCGTGGGCGATGTACGCCGTCGTCGGGCTGGCGATCGCCTACGGCACCTTCCGCCGGGGACGCCGTCAGCTGATCAGTTCCGCCTTCGTCCCCCTGCTCGGCGAGCGGCGGGCCGCCGGCCCGGCCGGCCGGGTCATCGACGTCCTGGCCATCTTCGCGACGCTGTTCGGCTCGGCGGCCTCCCTCGGCCTGGGTGCCCTGCAGATCGGCAGCGGGGTCGAGATCCTCGGCTGGGCGGGGGACGTCGGCAACGGCGTCCTCGTCGCGATCATCGCGGTGCTGACGGCGGCCTTCGTCGCCTCGGCGGTCTCCGGCATCGCCCGGGGCATCCAGTGGCTGTCCAACACCAACATGGTGCTCGCCCTGCTGCTCGCGGTGTTCGTCTTCGTGGCCGGCCCGACGGTCTTCATCCTCAACCTGGTCCCCGACGCGGTCGGCAGCTACTTCTCCGACCTCGGTGCGATGGCCGCGCGCACGGAGGCCACCGGCGGTGACCCGATGGCCGCGTGGCTGCGCGGCTGGACCGTCTTCTACTGGGCCTGGTGGATCAGCTGGACGCCGTTCGTCGGGCTGTTCATCGCGCGGATCAGCCGCGGCCGCACCATCCGCCAGTTCGTCACCGGCGTGCTGCTGGTGCCCAGCATGGTCAGCCTGCTGTGGTTCGCCGTGTTCGGCGGTGCCGGGATCGCCGCGCAGCGCGATGGCCTCGACGTCGCCGGCCAGGGCACCACGGAGGGGCAGCTGTTCGCCGTCCTGGAGCAGTACCCCCTGACCACCGCCGCGACCGTGCTCGTGATGCTCCTCGTGGCCATCTTCTTCGTCTCCGGCGCGGACGCGGCCTCGATCGTCATGGGGTCGCTCTCCCAGCGCGGCACCCTGGAGCCCAGCCGGGGTGTCGTCGTCTTCTGGGGCGTGGTGATGGGCTCCGTCGCAGCGATCATGCTGCTCCTGGGCGACGAGGGAGCGGCCCTGACCGGGCTGCAGAACCTCACGATCATCGCGGCACTGCCCTTCGTCCTGGTGATGGCGGCGATGGCCGTCAGCCTGGTCAAGGACCTCCGCCGCGATCCCATCGTGCTGCGGGGCAACTACGCCAGCGTGGCGATCGAGCAGGCCGTCGTCGACGGGATCAGCCGCCACGGCGACGACTTCGTCCTCGTCGTGGAGAGGACCCCGAGCCCCTCACCGGACGCTGCAGCCGTGGCGGCGCAGACGTCGTCCTCGGCGAGCCCGGAGGTGAGTGGCCTGCCGTCGGTCAGTCCGGGCGGCAACTTCGTGTCGGTGGCGGGGGACACCTCCGTCCCTGCACAGGAGCAGCCCAGGGCGGAGGCCGTTGGTCGTCCGCAGGATCCGCGCGGGTAGGGGCTCGGCCGACGGGTCGACGCCTCCTGGCGGTGGAGCTGCGTGCCGCTCCACCGCCAGGAGGTCGTTCCGAGTCCAGGAGTCGTGCCGACCGGGACACGTGCGGAGCCGGCCGTCCGGGTCGCGGTGTGTGACATCGAGGCGAGACGTATCCGTCAGCTGTCCCGAGGGCTGCCGCGGCAGGGCTGTCACGGCAGCCCTCGACTCACCTGTCGACTTCGGGCGGCGGACTCGGCGAGCACAGGCGATGTGACGAAACCCGTCACGGGGTCCCCGCGGGGTCAGGGTGGGTGGTCTTCTCCGGCCGCACCCGGTGGCCCGCCGGACGGACGCGAGGGACCCGTCACCCGTCGGGCGACGGTGGGTCCTGGATCGCTCGGCACGGTGCGCACCGGCCGACCCGGACGGTGAGGGGCGTCCACAGGACGCGGTCGAGCACCCGTGGACCGCCGTCATCACGTCGACGGCGGTCCAGGGGTGTGCAGCGACGGCTGTGGGCCGCCCAGCCGCTGCGGGTGCGGGCGGCCGGGGTCAGGACGCGGTCGGCACGGCCGCGCGCAGCTGCCGGCGCCAGCGGGTGAACAGGCGGGGCTGGTTCATCCCGAGGACGGCGGCGGGTGCGCCGTGGCGCTCGTAGACCACCAGGAAGCTGCGGTCGGCGCAACTGCCCTCCACGACGCGGACGACGTCGCCCTCGCGGCGCGAGCCCGCGAACTGGATGCGGGCTCCGTACTGATCGGACCAGAAGTAGGGCACCGGCGTCGGGACCGGTTCCCCGGCGCCCAGCAGGGTGGCGACCGCGGTGGCCGGTTGCTCGAGTGCGCTGGTCCAGTGCTCGGTGCGGACGTGCCGCGCCGCGGAGGCCGACCACGCCGCGGCGCAGTCGCCGACCGCGACCACGCCCGGGATGTTCGTGGCCCCCCGCGCGTCGGTGAGGACGCCGTTGCCGAGGGCCACGCCGGAGTGGGCCAGCCACTCGATGTTCGGTGTGGCGCCGATCCCGACGACCACCACGTCGGCGGGCAGGCGGGTCCCGTCGGTCAGTTCCACGGCCTCGACCCTGCCGGTGCCGAGGAGTCCGGCGACCCCGGTGCCGGTCAGCAGGCGCGTGCCGTGGTCGGCGTGCAACCCGGCGCAGACCGCGCCCATGTCGGCGCCCAGCGGGCCGGCGAGCGGGACGGGCTGGGTCTCGACGACGGTGACGTCCAGCCCGAGCGCGCGGGCCGTGGAGGCGACCTCCGCCCCGATGAAGCCGGCGCCGATCACGACGAGACGTTCGGCGGCGGCCAGGTCCTCGCGCAAGGAGATGGCGTCGTCGACGGAGCGCAGCACGTGCACGCCGTCGAGCCCGTCGCTGCCGGGCAGGCGTCGGGCGCGGGCGCCGGTGGCGAGGACGACGCCGTCGGCGCGGATCTCGCTGCCGTCGTCCAGCAGCACCGAGCGGCTGAGGTGGTCCACGCCGACCGCCGTCGTGCCCAGCCGCCACTCGAGTCCGAGGTCCTCGTCGTCGGGCGCGCACAGGGCGATGTCGTCCAGCGAGGCCGTGCCGGCCAGGAAGTCCTTGGACAGAGGCGGACGGTCGTACGGGGCATGCGCCTCGTCGCCGATGATGACGACGCGGCCGTCGTAGGACTGGTCCCGAAGCGCGCGTGCAGCCGAGAGGCCGGCCAGCGAGGCCCCGACCACGGCGACCGTGGGGCTCATGCGGCACCGTCCGCGGCGGCCCCCGGCTGCACGTAGATCACGCCGTCCTCCACGACGACCCGGTGCGTGCGGACCGGTGTCTTGGCGGGCGGGCCGGACACCTTCCCGGTGCGCAGGTCGAAGCAGGAGGCGTGCAGGGGGCACTCCACGGCGCAGCCGTCCAGCCAGCCGTCGGCCAGCGAGGCGTCCTGGTGGGTGCACGTGTCGTCGATCGCGTAGAAGTCGCCGTCGACGTTGAACACCGCGATGGGCTCGTCGGCTTCCACTCTGGTCGCCTCGCCGGGCGGCAACGCGGTCGTGGGGCAGACCGGGATCATGGGTGCTCCAGGGATCGTCAGTGTTGCGACTACCGCAACTCTTCGCCTCTGACGCAACAGCATGGTCCGCCCTCCCCCCAGACGTCAAGAGGCGCGGCGCTGCACCATCGGCCACCTACGCTCGAGTCATGAGGGCATCGCAGGTTCAGAGCGCGGAGCGGGGCTCGGTCGCCGTCGTGCAGTCGGTCGATCGGGCCCTGAGCGTCCTGGAGATCCTCGCGACCCACGGTGAGGCCGGCGTCACGGAGGTGGCCGCCGAGCTCGGGGTGCACAAGTCCACGGCCTTCCGGCTGGTCGCGGCGCTGGAGAGCCGGGGCTTCGTCGAGCAGTTGGCTGATCGTGGCAAGTACCGGCTGGGCTTCGGCGTCGTCCGCCTGGCCGGCGCGGCCGCCGCGCAGCTGGACATCGGCCGGGAGGGGCAGCCGATCTGCGACGCAGTGGCCGCCGACCTCGAGGAGACGGTCAACATCGCCATCCTGGACGGCGACCGGGCGGTGAACGTCAGTCAGGCCCGGGGGCCGGGGGCGCTCAGCATCCACAACTGGGTGGGGCAGGGCACCCCCCTGCACGCGACGTCGAGCGGCAAGGTGCTCCTGGCCTACGCCCCCGATGCCGTCCGCAAGGACCTGCTCTCCCGGGAGCTGCAGCGCTTCACCCCTGCCACGATCACCGATCCCGAGGTGCTGCACCAGCACTTCGACCAGATCGTCGAGCAGGGGTGGGGTTCCACGGTCGAGGAGTTCGAGATCGGGCTCGCTGCCGTCGCCGCGCCCGTCCGCGGCGCGGACGGCGGCGTGATCGCGGCCCTCAGCGTCTCGGGGCCGTCCTTCCGCATGGACTCCGAGGACTTCGCGAGGCTCGCCCGGCGTATGGTGTCCGGCGCTGAGGAGCTGAGCAGGAGGCTGGGCTTCTTCGGCCGGGCCCGCTGACCCGGCGAGGCGCTGCTGTCGCTCAGGGTCGGGACGCCGGTCCGACCTCGCCGCGCCCCCTCGTCCGCGGTGCGCCCATCCGGATGGTGCCGGGTCGGGAGGGTCCACCGACCGGCGGTCGGTCACGGCGTGAGCCGCAGGGATCCGTGTGCACGGGGGCGTGGTCGGGTCCACCTGGCCACCCGGTGGTGGCGGTGTAGGCGGGCGGTGACCCCGTCGGTTCGGAGCCGTCCGCTCGGCTTCGAGATGCCGTGAGCCGCCCGACTGTTGCGCTATGCGCGAGTCGCTGAGTAATGTGCAACACAGCGGTCGTCCTGAGCTCGCTGGTGGACGACGGCCGTGTCCTGTCGCAGACCTGCCTTGTCCGACTTCCGGCGTCCCAGATCGCCCGACGGAACCCCGAGGTGCCGTATGACCACCACCGACCTGCCCGCGAGCCTCATCTCCACGCTGTCGGGCCACTACTACACCGACCCGGCCGTCTTCGCCCTCGAGCAGTCCCGCATCTTCGAGAACATGTGGTTCTGCGCGGTGCGGTCTGCCGACCTGCCGACACCCGGGACGTTCCGGAAGGTCCAGGTCGGCCGGGAGAGCGTGCTGGTCGTCCGTGGCCGCGACGGGCAGCTGCGGGCGTTCCTCAACATCTGCCGGCACCGCGGCGCGCAGATCTGCACCGAGGACGCCGGTGAGGTCAAGCGGGCCTTCCAGTGCCCGTACCACGCCTGGACCTACGACCTGTCCGGCAAGCTGATCGCGGCCCCGAACCTGACGAAGATGCCCGACATCGACCGCGTGGAGTACGGCCTGGTGCCGGTGCACCTGCGCGAGTGGCTGGGCTACGCCTGGGTCTCCCTGGCCGAGGAGCCCCCGTCCTTCGAGCACGACGTCATGGGCGGCATCACCGAGCGCCTCGGTGACCTGGAGTCCATCGATCGCTACGAGCTGGACTCGCTCACGGTGGGCCGTCGCATCACCTACGACGTGAAGGCGAACTGGAAGCTCATCGTCGAGAACTTCATGGAGTGCTACCACTGCGCGACCATCCACCCCGAGCTCACCGAGGTGCTCCCGGAGTTCGCCGACGGCTACGCCGCGCAGTTCTTCGTCGGGCACGGCGCGGAGTTCGGGGAGGACGTCGAGGGCTTCACCGTCGACGGCAGCGAGGGCTTCGGCAAGCTCCCCGGCGTCGCCGAGGACCAGGACCGCCGCTACTACGCCATCACCGTCCGGCCGACGGTCTTCGTCAACCTGGTGCCCGACCACGTGATCTTCCACCGCATGTTCCCGGTGTCGGTCGACCGGACGATCGTGGAGTGCGACTGGCTGTACACCCGCGAGGTGGTGGAGTCGGGGAAGGACGTGTCCCGGTCGGTGGAGCTGTTCCACCGGGTCAACGAGCAGGACTTCGAGGCCTGCGAGCGGACGCAGCCGGCCATGTCGTCCCGGGCCTATGTCAACGGCGGTGTCCTGGTCCCCTCCGAGCACCACATCGGGGAGTTCCACGACTGGCTGACGCAGCGCCTGTCGGACTGAGCCGGTACCCACCCCCTGTGGGGCCGAGGACGTCGTCCTCGGCCCCACAGGGGCGTCCGTGGCCGAGCGGTACGGCGCCACGGAGCTGTGTCCGTCGCGCCGCGAGGTGACCACCGTCGGTGGGGACGTCCCGTACCAGCGAGCCTCGATGTCCTCCAGGCTGCTCGACAGGTCGCCGTGGTACGGGCCGACGGACGTGAGGTCGATGTCCGCGAGGAGCAAGAAGCCGTCGGGCTCGACCAGCGAGCCGCAGTGACCCGCAGTGACCCGCAGTGTGCCCCGGCAGGTGCAGGACGGTCAGGGTCCGGCCACCGAGGTCCACCACGCCGCCCCTGCAGGTCGCGCTCGGGCCGGCCGAGCGTGGGCGCGAGGCCTTGCACGAGACGGTCCGGCCGGTGACCGTGGGGCAGTGAAGAGCGCCAGGACGAGCTCTGCTGCTTCACCGTCACCGCGCCGGGACCTCGTGACTCGTGTCGAGCAGCGCCCGTTCCGGCGCGAAGCGGGAACGTCACCGCGTCGGCCGGCCGTCGACCGCGGGCAGTCATCCCGCTCGCATCGGCCCACCGGTCCCACCCGGGACCTCATCGGACACGGTCCACCTCCGCGGCGATGGTGGTGTCGTCGCCGTGGCCGGTCCTGACCACGGTGTCCCCGGGCAGGGTGAGCAACCGCGACCGGATGGACCGCACGATCGTCGGGTGGTCGCTGAAGGAGCGG